>JABJOR010000488.1 GCA_018664265.1 Rhodospirillales bacterium | reverse complement strand
CCAGCGACTCCGGCAATGCCAAGGATTTCTCCACCGTGGACGTTGAAAGAAATTCCCTGTAGGTCAACGCCGAAAGGGTCTTCGCTTCTGACAGTCAGGTTATCGACGACCAGACGTTCATCGCCGGCGATTAATCCATGGTCCTGAGGTAGAGCAAGGCTGGAGCCAATCATCATTTCTGCCAGACTACGGGCTGTCTCAAGCCTGGGGTCGCACGTTTTGACAACCTTACCATCGCGTAAAACGGTTGCCGTACTGCAAAGGGAGCGAATCTCTTCCAATTTATGGGAAATATAGAGAATGGAACAACCACCGTCAGCGAGCTTGCGTAAGGTTTCAAACAATATCTTTATTTCTTGCGGGGTAAGGACCGAAGTGGGCTCGTCCATGATGAGCAATTGCGGATTTTGTAAAAGACATCGCACAATTTCAACACGTTGACGCTCTCCAACTGATAAAGTGCCGACGATACGTGTTGGATCAAGTGGCAGACCATAATCATTGGAAACATTAACAATTTTTGTGTTGAGGTCTCTTTGGCTAGCGTTCTTGTCTATCCCCAAGGCAATGTTTTCGGCTACGCTTAAAGCATCAAACAGGGAAAAATGCTGAAAAACCATCCCAATTCCCTTGGCGCGGGCATCAAAGGGTCGGTCTGGCACATAAATTTCACCATTTACATACATTTCCCCTTCATCGGGCTGCATAATGCCGTAGATCATTTTTACGAGTGTGGATTTTCCTGCCCCGTTCTCGCCAAGCAAGGCATGAATTTCTCCAGGTGCTATAGACAAATTTACCCCGTCATTTGCCTTAATGTCTGGAAATTGCTTGGTTATTCCGGACAGCTTAAGAAAAGCCTTTTCAGACATTTACCCTTACCCTCGTAACCTCTTACCCTGAATGCATTATTGCTTTTTAAATAGTTTAATTTTTTGACGTGCCTACAATAAATCGTATGAGTATTGCTTTATAATTATGTACTTGTATACAGTACCAAAGGGTTGTGAATCCAACAGGTTTATAAGGAATTAAAAGAAATTAAAAGATGGCCCATATCTTATACATAGAAGATGATGATGATGTTGCTGGTTTATTTAAATCAGCAATAGAGGAATCTGGCCATCAGGTTGATTTAGCATATACAGCCAAAGAAGGCTTGGCGCAGTATAACGAAAAACGTCATGATTTGATCTTTATTGATTACAGATTACCTGACATGAACGGACTTGACGTTTGCCGCTCGTTACTCAATTTAAATTCATCTGTTCCTCTTGCTATCGTTACCAGCGGAGGAAGTGAGAATGCCGCTTCAGAAGCTCTTGAGTTGGGGGTCAGACATTACATTGTCAAAGAACCGGGGCTAGCATATATCAAGCTGTTAAAAAGTGTTGTTGCCAGCTTGATCGCTTATTTAGATGAGGCTCGGATAAAAAGAACCTCTGAAACATTGCTCAATACGAAATCGAACGTTCTTGGTAAAATTATTAACAGTGATCCTGTTGCAGAAATTATGCAGGAAATATGTACAGGTACTGTCCAGTACGATTCCAGCATGCGGTGCTCAATCCTTTTGTTAGACCGCAAACGTAATTGCGTCAAAGAAAGTTATGGGCACGGGCTACCTGTTTTTTATAATGAAGCCGTTATTGGGTTAGAGATCGGAGAAGGTGTTGGTTCTTGCGGCACAGCCATGGCAACGAAAAAACGTGTAATTATCGAAGATGTTTATAATCACCCATACTGGGCTGATATTCTGGATTTGGTGAAGCAGGTCGGTTTCAAAGCATGCTGGTCTCAACCATTTTTTGATGAAAACGGTGAAACGCTTGGATCTTTTGCAATCTATCATGATGAAGTTTGTGCTCCTGACCAAAGCGAGATTGACTTGATTGAAGGGCAGGCCAAGTTGGCCTCTATTGCCATAGAAAAGGACATCACCCGTGCAACACTTAAAGAAAGTGAAGGGCGTTTTAAAACACTGGTTGATGCATCTCCGATCTGTATTTTCGAACTCAATATGTCAGGAGGATTTAATTCCATAAACCCGGCAGGGCTTAAAATGTTTAACATCAATGAAATGTCTGAGGTTGCCAGCTTGAATTGTTTGAAAGTACCAAACTCAGAAACCAGTGAAACAGTTAAGGTATCATTTGCTAAAGCTTGTAAAGGTGAATCGGTTGATTTCGAATATCAGACAGAGACTCCTTCAGGAAAGAATTATTTCTCCAGTTGTTTTGTGCCAGTGTATGATTCTGACAATGAGGTTAATAAAGTCATAGGTATTGTGCAGGATGTTTCAGACATTAAGACAACGGAAGTCTCCATTTTGGAAGCTAAAGAAAATGCAGAATTTGCAAATCGTGCAAAGACCCAGTTTTTGGCCCATGTAAGCCATGAACTACGCTCTCCGTTAAATGCAATCCTTGGCTTCTCCCAAATTTTATCCAGTGAGATGTTTGGTGTCCATGCCAATAAAAAATATTTGGAATATTCTTCTGATATCAATGATTCAGGGGGGCATT
>JABJOR010000487.1 GCA_018664265.1 Rhodospirillales bacterium | reverse complement strand
CCAGTCTTTGGCCATTTCAACGCAGGCTCGGGTGAGCTGTCCGGGGTATTGATCGAGCTTGCCTTCGAGGCGCTCAAACAGGGTAAAGGCATCGGCTGTCGCGCCAGCAAAGCCTGCGATAACCGCACCATCGGCAAGGCGACGGACCTTGCGGGCGTTGCCTTTAATGACGGTGCTGCCCAGCGAGACCTGGCCATCGCCACCGATGACAACCTGGCCATTCTTGCGCACGGTTACAATCGTTGTGCCACGCCATGAAGGGGCTTCGTTGTTTGCCATATTATTTTACCCTAAATATCTAGAAACAAAGTCGAGAGGCAGATGTAGTCCACTGCGGCGCGGGACTCAAGGCGCTACGCCCTATAATCCCGTATATTTATAAAAAACAATCTGTTTGCTAGAGGACTGGCGATTTCTTATTGGACCTGCTACAAACTTGATCTGGCACGATTAAATGGAGTTGAGCTATGCGACAGGCGTCTTTTGAGCGCACCACCAGTGAAACCAGCATCAAGGTCGATCTTGATCTGGACGGCACCGGGAAATATGACATTTCTACAGGCATCGGGTTCCTCGATCATATGCTGGAGCAACTGTCTCGCCATTCCTTAATGGATTTGAACGTTCGCGCCGAAGGTGATTTGCATATCGACTTCCATCACACCACGGAAGATACCGCCATTGCCATTGGCGAAGCGGTCTCAAAAGCGTTGGGAGATCGGGCCGGCATTGCCCGATTTGCCAGCGCGACAATTCCCATGGATGAGACCCTCAGTCGGGTCACCATGGATTTATCCAATCGTCCGTACCTGGTGTGGAAAGTAGATTTTTCCAAGCCCAAGCTGGGTGATATGGACACGGAACTGTTCAAGGAGTGGTTTCAGGCTTTTGCCCAGGGGGCCGGCATGACCCTGCATGTGGAAAATTTCTATGGTGAGAACAATCACCATATTGTTGAAAGCTGTTTCAAGGCGGTGGCGAGAGCGTTGCGCGAAGCAATAGAGGTCGATCCACGCAAGGCGGACGCTGTGCCGTCGACCAAAGGTGTGCTCGGCGGATCATTGTAAGATGCGGGTTTACAGTGTTCATGTCCGTCGCGATGGTCTGGATCCGGATCGCGATATTGTCTTGGTCAAGGAAGGTTTTAGCTGGGCGGCGCTTGTGTTGTCTGTGGTTTGGGCCTTGTGGCACCGCCTGTGGATGTTTGCTGCCACAATCGTTATTTTTATGATGGGCACAGCTTTGGCGTTTGATTTCTTCGGCTTCCACCATGATATAATCGGCGTGTTTCATGTTGGGGGCGCCGTGTTGTGTGGATTGATTGCTAATGATTTGCGCTGTGCACAACTGGAACGTCAGGGTTTCGAGGCCATTGATCTGGTCACAGCAGAAACACGGTTGCAGGCTGAAAGCCGATTTTTTGATCGCCATCCAGTGTTAGCCGCCAGTTTCACAGAAGGTTTCGCGTCCTCATGAGCAAGAGCGTTACGATTATCGATTACGGTTCGGGCAACCTGCGCTCAGTTGCCAAGGCCTTTGAGCGCTCGGTTGCTGAATCCGGCTCCGGTACGCGTGTGGTTGTTACATCAGACGTTAAACAAGTTCAGGTCGCTGATCGTATTGTGCTGCCAGGTGTTGGGGCCTTTGGTGATTGTATGGCTGGCCTGTCTGGTATTGATGGCATGATTGAGACCCTTAATGAAGCCGTGATTAAAGGCGGGCGTCCCTTTATTGGCATTTGTGTTGGCATGCAACTGTTGGCATCAGAAGGCCATGAATATGGAATTCACAAGGGTTTGGGCTGGATTCCGGGCCGGGTGGAAATTATCAAGCCGCTTGATGCATCCTTGAAGGTGCCGCACATGGGCTGGAACACATTGAAGGTTTCCCATGATCACGCTGTGTTTGAAGGTCTTGCAACAGAAGGCAGTGACCCGCATGTCTATTTTGTTCATTCCAATCATTACGTTACCGAAAACACCCTGCACAGGCTTGCTGTGACCGAGTATGGCAGCGAAATTACAGCCGTGATCGGGCGCGATAATATTCTTGGCACACAGTTTCACCCTGAGAAGAGTCAGGCGTCAGGGCTTAAGCTTATATCTAATTTTTTAAAATGGAATCCATAAACAGGGGCATTGTTATGATCTTATTTCCAGCCATTGATTTAAAAGACGGACAGTGTGTGCGCCTGTTGCGCGGTGAAATGGATGCTGAGACAGTTTTTAATGATAACCCCGGCGCACAGGCCAAGTCTTTTGTGGATGCTGGGTGCGAATGGATTCATGTGGTTGATCTTAATGGAGCATTTGCAGGTGAGCCGGTGAATTCCGAGGCCGTTGATGCGATTTTGCACGCGGTTGATGTCCCCGTTCAGTTGGGTGGCGGCATTCGCAACCTTGAAACCATTGAATACTGGCTCAATCGCGGGGTTGCGAGGGTTATTATGGGTACTGTCGCTGTTGAAAATCCGGGGCTGGTTGCTCAGGCTTGCGATATGTTTCCGGGAAAAATCGCCGTTGCCATTGATGCCAAAGGTGGATTTGTTGCCACCGGAGGTTGGGCCGATGTCTCGGAAGTGGAAGCCCTTGATCTGGCTATCAATTTTGACCACACAGGGGTTGCCGCCATTATCTATACGGACATTGACCGCGATGGTGCCATGCAAGGCCCGAACATTGAAACCACCCGCGCCCTTGCCGAAGCTGTCGAAACGCCGATTATTGCATCTGGCGGGGTTTCCAGCATGGATGATATGCGAAGCCTGCGTGATGGCATTCCCAATCTGGAAGGCATGATCTCTGGCCGTGCGATTTACGACGGACATATTGATATCGCCGAAGGGGCTGCCATGTTGAAAGAAAAGTCATGCTGAAAGCCCGGATTATTCCGTGCCTTGACGTTGAAGGGGGCCGGGTTGTCAAAGGCGTCAACTTCCTCGATCTGGTGGATGCTGGCGATCCGGTGGAGCAAGCCAGGTTGTATGATCAGGCTGGCGCAGACGAGCTGTGTTTTTTAGACATCACCGCCAGCAGCGATAATCGCGACACCATTTTTGATGTGGTCTCGAAAACGGCCGAAGAATGCTTTATGCCGCTGACGGTTGGTGGCGGGGTGCGCTCGCTAGATGATATTCGTAAATTGCTTCTGGCAGGGACCGACAAGGTCTCGATTAATACAGCCGCCGTGAAAAATCCTGAGTTCGTGTGCGAAGCCGCCCAGAAATTTGGCAATCAGTGCATTGTTGTCTCCATCGATGCCAAATCTGTTGGCGACCATTTCGAGATTTTCACCCATGGTGGACGCGAGGCCACGGGCATAAACGCCGTGGAGTTTGCTAAGCAAATGGTGGAATACGGCGCGGGCGAAATTTTACTGACCTCCATGGATCGCGATGGCACGCAAATCGGCTTTAACCTGCCGCTGACCCGCGCGGTATCGGACGCGGTG
>JABJOR010000047.1 GCA_018664265.1 Rhodospirillales bacterium | reverse complement strand
TATTGAAAAATTATCAAAAACTGATTATTAAAATATAAGCTAATAAGCGAATAATTGCGTTTGCCGCTAATCTTGATCGGAAATGAGGATATCTCTCATTTTCTGCAAATTTATAAACGAAGATGGATAGGGGGAAATTGAATATGCAGGATATCTTGATCCCATCTGAAACTTTCCCGGATCAGTTCAATGAGTCTATGGAAAGTATGTTCGATTACTGGCTGGAGAAATGTCCAGATGGAGCTTCTGGAAGCCTTCCAAAATTTGCCGACTTTGATTTGATGGATTTATACAAAATAGCTGATCATCTCCTGGTGTGTGATGTGATTAGGCAAGGTGATGATTCGATAGTGTATCGTTGGCGTTTCTGGGGCAGTGAACTTAGTTATTACTTCGGCGTTGAATTGTCCGGAAAGTTTATAAATGATATCAATACACCTGAGACGGCTCAGCAGATAAATGCTTCATATAACTGGGTCGTGGAAAACCAGAAGCCTCATTATTGGCTACGACGCGGTGGTCTGGCTTCTGATAATCAGGAACACTTGGCATATGAGCGCCTTATATGCCCCGTTCTCGGGCAGTTTGATAAAATTGACTACCTCTTTGGAATTATTACTTTTGAGAGAGGCGAGACGCAATCTCGTGTGAAAACAAAAAATTCTGATGCCAATAGAGTCACCATCGCAAACGTCGAGTGAGTTGCTTAACGGCTTTTTTGCAAGTTATACTCTTAATACCTACTTATCTGCCTTTATTAAAACTGTATATAGTCCCGTTTGTTAGCCTGAAGCCTTACAAGTACAAATATGTATCAATTATTGAAGACCGCATTTTATAAGTTAATTCGCATTAGTTTAGCTGGTGTGCTGATGCTTTGTGCTCAATTTGCCAAAGCAGATGATTCGCCCCAGCATCTTCAAATCTTGATGACTGAAATTCCGCCCCTTATTATAACTGAAAATGGAAAATCATCAGGTTTTCTATTTGATGTGGCTCATGAATTGGCTAAAGAACTGAACGTAAATAACCCTGGACTGATTATGGATGAACCAAAGGTTCTCCCCTGGAATCGTGCGTATAGAGATATAACAAACGAGCCGGGAAAATTGATGCTTCAGATGTCCCGCACAGAAGAAAGGGAGCCCCTGTTTAACTGGATCGCGCCTGTAACTGAGATTGAGATCGCCTTTGTCACATTAAAGGAGCCCCGGATTAATTCGCTGGAGGAAGCTCGTGATGTTGGATTGATCGGTGTCTATGGAAACAGCCGCCTTGAAGCGTTTTTAAGAGAGAAAGGATTTTCATCAAACCTTTTCCCAACGTCTGATAGCGAGCAAAGTGCCAAGCTTCTTGATCGCAACCGCATTCAGGCTTGGTATGCCATAACAGATGAGGCTCGGTGGGAAAAATCAAAGGGCTTTATTTTTCGCCCTTTGATTATTGGTGAACCTATTGTTAAATTTACACTCTGGCTAATTTCCTCTGCTACACTTTCCACGGAAGTAAGCGACGAAGTTAAGCGCACGTACCAATCGATGCAGCAAGATGGTACAGTAGATCGAATTCGCAATCAGTATTTCTCAACGAATTAAAGCTGAATTCGCGGTGTTGCTTTATGTAAGCTTTCCGAGTTTTTTCCAGGCTTGAGCAACGGCAACCAATCCGGCGTCACGCTCTTCTGACAATTCAGAAAATGTTCGTCCTTTTGCCCGATCGTCACAATCATCAACCAAAGTATTGCGCAAATCAGATGTCATTTCCGGTGCTTCAAGCCGTGTCCATGGCAGTTTGAGGGCCGGGGCAAACTGGTCCAGGCAATAGGCCATGCCACCTTCACCGCCGCCAATGTGATAGGTCATGAACGGGCCACCAAATGCCCAGCGTGGGCCAGGGCCATTAACCATAGCAATATCGATTTGCTCAGGTGTGGCTTCACCATTTTCAACCATGTGCAGGGCCTCGCGCCAGATGGCTTCCTGAATACGGGTTGCGACAAAACCGGGTACTTCTTTGGTCATCACAAGCGGTGCCTTGCCTGTGTAGGTATAAAATTTTGCGGCCCATTTGACGGCTTCAGGGTCAGTCTTCTTTCCACCAATCATTTCTACCAGCGGTAACAGGTAAGGTGGATTAAAAGGGTGCGCAACAACAGTACGTTCTGGCGTTGCACAGTTAATTTGAATATCTGTCATGGACATGCCGGATGTTGATGACGCAATAATTACG
The DNA here is from genome assembly GCA_018664265.1 of Rhodospirillales bacterium. Taxonomy (GTDB): domain Bacteria; phylum Pseudomonadota; class Alphaproteobacteria; order Rhodospirillales; family Casp-alpha2; genus JABJOR01. The sequence goes on along the minus strand of JABJOR010000047.1, from coordinate 20,608 downwards.
TCAACCGGAGCCAGGGTGCCGAGTTGTTCATATATACCTTGTTTAAGGGGTAGTATTTCAGGAACGGATTCCTGAATGAAATCAGCATCTTTAACGGCATCAGCCAAGTCAGTGGTGCAACGCAAACGATCCAGTGATGCACCCTCCGTGAGGCCAATTTGTTCGAGACATTTCCAGGCCGTGTCAATCATACGGCGTAGAGGTTCTTCTTCTGCCTGATCGTGAATGTAGCTGGTAACGTCATATCCTTTGCTCAGAAAAAAAGCTGCCCAACCACCGCCGATAGGCCCGGCTCCGATGCAAGTAACATTGCGAACATCTTCAATATTTTTACGTGCCATGAATAGATTTTCTCCTTTGAGCAACCTGGCCTCAAGTGAGGGCAGATAAGTAGTTTGACCTTATTGAATATGATCAAATTATCTACCCTCAAATAATTTCATTTGAGGGTAGATTGATCTAGCGGCCTTTAAAGACCGGATCGCGTTTTTCCATGAAAGCATTGATGCCTTCTTTTGAATCTTCTGACTTCAGCATTTTGCGGTATGTTGGAAGATCTTCCGTGCGCATTACGTGGAATGTTTGCTCCAGACTTTCCGGCTCGATTTTACGCAACACTTCCTTGACAGTCTGCAAGGCAAGCGGGGCTGATTTTGCCAATTGTTCGGCCCATTCGCGTGCTTTATCCATAAGCTGATCATAAGGGACTACCGAATTGATCAAGCCATATTGTGCAGCCTCAGCCGCTGGCATACGGCGCCCAAGCAATAACATTTCCATAGCTATGTTGTACGGGATACGGCGTGGCAGGCGTTGTAATGCGCCAGCATCGGGAACGATTCCTAAAGGCATTTCCGGTAGAGCAAATTCTACATGGTCAGCAGCGATAATCAGATCACATGACAGAGCTATTTCAAAGCCGCCGCCAATGGTCAGCCCGTTCAGGGCTGCGATGACGGGTTTGTTCATGACCCAGTTTTCGGTCAGTCCGGCAAATCCGCCAAACACATCACTTTCACTTTCCCACCAGTTATCCAGTTGCTGTTCGCCATCGTCGAGGGCTTTGAGATCCCAACCAGCGGAGAAAATTCTTTCGCCAGCACCGGTAATGATACCAACCCATAATTCAGGGTCTTCGTGCAGAGTGCGAAAAGCTTCGCCCAGTGCACGGCTCATGTTATTATCGATGGCGTTAACTTTTCCACGGTCCATGGTGATTTCAAGAACCCGCCCGTGTCTTTCTACTCGGACGCCGTTTTCTACTTCAGACATGTTGGTTTCCCTCTGTTGATTGTGTGTCTAGATAAATCATGAGATCGCAGGACTAAGGTGATGATTTTGCGACACTATCAATGATTATTCGCCAAAAATTGAGAATCTATGCTGTCGAAAAATAACGTAAATTGTCGAAATATAGCAATTCCAGTTGCGTTTATTCCCCAATCATACAGGCAAATGTATACCTTTAGGAAGAGAGCCAAATAATGGATTACCAGTTTACTGAAGAGCAGAACATGCTTGTTGAATCGCTTCGTGCGTTTGTTGATCAGGAGCTCATCCCGTACGAGAATGAAACAGACAAAGCTGGCGAAGTCTCTGAAGAACTTGGTAATCAGATTAAAAAGAAGTCCATGGAAATGGGCTTCTACGCAGCAAACTTGCCGGAATCAGTCGGTGGTGGTGGACTGGATTATGTTGGTCTGGCTTTAATGGAACGTGAGTTTGGCAAGACAACATATGGCTTGCATGGCTTTTGCCATCGCCCTTCGGAAATTCTTATGGCTTGTGAAGGCGATCAGATCGAGCGTTTTTTGAAGCCTTGTGTCAGCGGTGAAAAGAAAGAATTTTTTGCGCTCACTGAGCCCGGTGCCGGGTCCGACATTATGTCCATGCAAACTCGTGCAGAACGCGATGGGGATGATTGGATCGTCAATGGCTCCAAGCATTTTATCAGCAGCGTCATTATGGCCGACTTTGCAATCGTATTTGCCCAGACCGGAATAACAGAAACGCCACGAGGTCCCCGCAAGCAAGTTACGGCTTTCCTTGTTGAAAAAGGTACGCCGGGATTTGATATTGAGCTTGGACCACGGTGTGCAGCGCAACGCGCTTATCATACATACCAGCTTTCGTTTACAGACTGCCGCGTCCCAAATGGTAATATTTTGGGTGAAGAAGGTAAGGGGCTTGATCTGGCAGACAAGTGGCTTTCCATGGGACGGGTCTGGGTGGCTGCTGCTGCCTGTGGTAAGGCTGAACGCCTGTTAGGGCTCGCCACAAACTGGGCTGCTGAGCGTAAGCAGTTCGGTCAACCTATTGGCAAGTTTCAGGGAACGGCCTTCAAGCTGGCTGATATGGCAACCGAATTACAAGCTGCCAATTTATTGGTTATGAATGCAGCGCGTAAGGCCGATTTGGGCATTATGGAACCCAACGATGCGGCCATGGCGAAATTATTTGCATCAGAAATGGTTGGTCGTGCTGCCGATAATACGGTGCAGATTTATGGCGGCATGGGCCTGATGGAAGATCTTCCTGTCGAACGGTTATGGCGTGATGCGCGACTTGATCGGATTTGGGACGGAACGTCTGAAATTCAACGACACATTATTTCTCGCTCACTATTGAGGCCTCTTGGAGCATGAGGCCACAGCTAAGGAAAAATTTACAGCGTTTATTTGCGCCCAAAAGCGTGGCGTTCGTTGGCGGGAACAGCGCTCTGCTGGCGGCTACACAGTGCGTCAAAGGTAGCTTTAAAGGTCCTATGTGGGGTGTTAATCCTAAACGCACAGAATTGGCGGGACAACCTTGTTTCCCCAGCGTAGCGGAATTACCCGGTGCACCGGATGCAGCCTTTCTGGCTGTGCCTGCATCAGTTGCTGTGCAAACAGTCCGGGAACTTAGTGAGCGCGGTACGGGCGGAGTCGTTTGTTATACCGCCGGGTTTGGTGAATTAGGTGAAGAAGGTGCTGCGCTGGAACGTGAGATGATAGATGCCGCAGGGGACATGGCTTTTGTCGGCCCCAACTGTTCCGGTATTCTGAACTTTGTTCATGACGCGGCACTGTGGCCATTTGATCACGGTAATATTTCTGTCGATAAAGGCGTTGCGATTATTTCGCAAAGCGGCATGCTCGGCAATTCGATTTCCATGAATAGCCGTTCTATCTCACTGGCTTACATCATCAGTTCGGGCAATCAGGCGCAGCTGAGCGTAGAAGATTTTCTGGAGGTTATGATTGATGACCCCGCCGTCAATGCGGTCGGGTTGTATATTGAAGGGCTTCGCGATTTACCACGCTTTACGGATGTTGCTGTGCGTGCGCTGGAAGCGGGGCTCCCTATTGTCGCTCACAAAGCAGGAACATCCAAGATCGGTGCGCAATTAACAGTGACACATACAGGCTCCCTTTCCGGGACAGATGATCTCTATGAGGCCTTGTTCAAACGGCTTGGAATTATCCGTGTGGAATCAGCGGTCGAAATGTTGGAAACGTTGAAGTTGTTAACGATTGCTAAAGCACCAAAAGGGAAAAGAGTTGCTGGGTTTACCAATTCAGGTGGGGATTCAACAATGCTGGCCGACGGGGGAGAGCCGCTTGGGCTGAGCTTTCCGCAGCCATCTTCCAAAATTGCTGCGGAACTAACAGAACTGTTGCCGCCCATTGCCACGGTTAGCAATCCGCTTGATTATACGACACCCATCTGGGGCTTTGAAGAGCCTATGACCAAGGTGAACATCGCCATGTTTAAGGATGGTTATGATGCGGCTGTTTTGGTTCAGGACTATCCTGTCCCTGTTGGCGGGGATAGTTATGAGCCATATTTGGCTGATTTAAGGGCCTTTACGACAGCAACACGACATGCCGGAATTCCCGGCGTGGTGTGTAGTATATTGCCTGAAAATATTGATGCCCGGGCGCGTGAAATTATGATTGATGGGGGGATAGTCCCCATGCAAGGCATTAAAGATGCCTTGAAAGGGATTGCGCGAGCCGCTGGCTTTGGTGTGTTACATGAAGACATAAAACAAAAAGGGGCATCAGATCATTTGCGCCTTTTGCCACTCACGCCTGAAATAACAGATGATGTTGTTCTTGATGAGTGGGATGGTAAACGCATGCTTGCTGAACACGGCGTTCCTGTCCCCGATGGGCATCTGGTCGATGCTGCTGGCGCTGCGCAGGCGGCTGAGGAAATTGGTTTTCCTGTCGTACTTAAATTGGCTTCAAAGGATTTACCGCATAAGACGGAGGCTGGTGCCGTAAAGGTAGGCCTCGCCAGTGCATACGAGGTTGAAGCCGCTGTTGTTGAGATTACACGTTCGGTGCATGCATTTGCTCCGAATGTTAAAGTTGAAAATTTTCTTATTGAAAAGATGGTCGATAAGCCTGTTGCAGAATTGCTGGTTGGTATTCGCCGGGATGAAGCCTTTGGTTTGACTATGGTGATCGGCTCAGGTGGCACATTGGTGGAATTGGTGGCAGATGCTGCAACTCTGCTATTACCTGTTACTATGGAAAGCATTTCCGAAGCCATTGACACGCTCAAGGTTTCAAAACTTCTCGATGGTTTTCGGGGAGCAGCAAAAGCTGACAGGGTTGCTTTAATAAATGTTATAATGGCGCTGGCACGATTTGCAGAAGATAACAGCGACACGCTAGTGGAACTCGACGTAAACCCGTTAATGGTAATGCCAGACGGTGTATGTGCTGTTGATGTATTGCTCCGCATAGGGGCTAAAAAAAATAACCGATAATACTTTTTTTAACAGGGAGACTTTAAGTAATGAGTAAATTTGAAATGATGAAACCTAATCGACGTGATCTGCTGAAAACCATGGCGGCTGCTGGTGTGACCTATTCGGTTCTGCCGATGATATCCAAGCCAGCCATGGCTTCTGGTGAAGTGCACTATCACACCTGGGCCGGTTATGACGAGCCAGGCCTGCTTCAAGGCTACATTGATAAACATGGTGGAATGCCTGAAATCAGCCATATCTCCAGTGAAGAGGAATCTCTGGCAAAGATGATGGCTGGCTGGTCTCCAGACGTGATGCACCCTGGCAATTATAATGTGCAACGTTGGTACGATGCCGGATTGCTTCAGCCTGTGGATACCGCACGCGCCAAAAACTGGCCAGATATTTTCTCCAGCATCCATAAAGAGGAAACGGCTCAGGTTAATGGCCAGCAGTACATGATTCCAAGTGAATTTGGAAACAGCTCAGTTGTTTACCGAACCGATCTGGTTGATGAAAAATACCAGCAAGAAAATTCCTGGGCCATTCTGTTTGATGAAAAATATAAAGGCCGTGTTGCTCAGTACGATTCTGCTGACAGTCTGGTCCAGTGTGCTGCCCTTGTACTTGGTATGAAAAATATTTACACCCTGGATGACAAGCAGCTTGCCGAGGTCAAAAAGTTCCTGAATATGCAACGTGAGCTTTTACGTTTCTATTGGTCTTCACCAACCGAAATGGAACAGGCTATGGCTTCTGGCGAAATTGTTGCTGCTTATTCCTGGAACCAGTCTCTGGTTACCCTGAAGAAGCAAGGCATCGCTGTTGACATGATGGTTCCAAAAGAAGGCATCTTTACCTGGATTGCCGGCTTTGTGATTCACAAGGATTGCAAGAATCTTGATGCGGCGTACGATTTGATTGATGCATGGACATCACCAGAATCCGGCTCCTGGTTGATCGATAACTACGGTTATGGTTCTACCAACAGCAAGGCCTATGACATGTTGCCAAAAGAACGTCTGGCTGAACTCGGCCTGTCTGATGCCAACAAAGTTCTGGATGGCAGCTTGTTCTTTAAAGCTCTGGCTCCTGAATTCGATAGAAAGTACTCAGATATTGTTATCGAAGTGCAAGCTGGCGGCTGATAAATTCTGCCACAAAATCTAAAGAGACGGCGAGGGATGTTTTCCTCGCCGTTTTTATATGCAGTTGCAGTGTTCCCATCCTCACAACCTCATCGCGCAATTGTGAGACTTAGTGTGTAACATTTTCGCGTATACTGTGAACATCATGAAGTTCACACACATAATTTTACGCAAGATGAATGATAGTTTTAGTTGCCGCTTGTGCTGGAGTGTTGCAACGGGGGTTTTCTTTGCGATTCTTGTTGTTGAAGCGGCAATTTTACTTTTTTCCGTAAACAACTATGAAAGGGACCGTCTCGCCGAGCTTGAGCGAGAATCGCTTGTCGTGGCACGTTCTATTGTTCGCTCATTCGACGTTTTGGAAAATTCAGGCGTCAGTCTTGCTGACGTTGGTGAAGGGTTACGAATTAATTCAGTTTTGATTGGTGCTGAATTTTACGATGAGGCCGGTACAAAAATTTCTGGGTTTGGCGAACTGCCTGATATGTCATTTGGAGGGGCAAGTGATTCCGAAACAATGAATCGTAAAATAACAATGCCATATGCCCGATTGGATTTATATTGGACGCCAAGCCAGTTAAAGGAGCCGTACTTTGTTTCGGCGAGAATTGATACGAGTGAAATTGGCGCACAAGTAAATGCATTTATCTGGAGAATCATTGGTCTGGTGCTTCTGATTTCGGTTTTTGTTACCGTTGTTACAATGGTTGTCTTGGAGCGGATGGTTCTTTCACCCATAAGGGACCTTCGTGATGGTTTGCTGGTTGCGGGCTCTGACTCTGACCATTCCGTAAAACACCTTCTTCCAGCGGTGCGATCGGATGAATTGGGTGAGGTCATTCAGGCATTTAATCAAATGATACAGCAAACCGGAAAAAACTTCGGGCAAATTAAGAAGCAAGGCAAGGAGCTGGCTAAACATCGTGATCAGTTGGAGCTGTTGGTTTCCAAGCGAACGGCCAAGCTCGAGGTCGCAAAGAAAAATGCTGAGGCTGCCAATAAAGCAAAATCACAATTCATGGCGCATATGAGCCATGAATTGCGAACACCGCTGAATGCCATAATAGGATTTTCTCAAATGTGGATTGATCAGGTAATGGGGCCGATTAAAAATCCAACGTATATTGAATATGCAAACGATATCAACAAATCCGGTAGCCAGCTTCTTCAGATAATTTCGGGTATTCTGGATTTAACAAAAATCGAAGATGGGGATACAGATATAGAATTATCGGAAATTGATTTGAATAATACGCTCGCTGATTGCCTGTCGGAATTTGAATATGACATTTCTCTTAAAAGCCTAAAACTATCTACCAATGTTGCTTCTGAGCTTTCAGTCTTTCGTGCGGATCAAAAATTATTAAATCAAATTATCAATAATATCGTCGGAAATGCCGTTAAGTTTACAAAACAAGATGGACATATAAATATTAATGCGTATTTGGTGGAAGACGGCTCAATTTCTATAAAAATTTCCGATACAGGTGTTGGTATTCAAACAAAAGACTTAGCAATGGTATTAGAGCCATTTGGCCAAGCCCGCGATTCTGCTCATGTTGCCCACGAAGGAACTGGCTTGGGATTGCCTTTGGCAAAACGATTAACAGAGCTTCATGGAGGCACATTGGAAATCAGTAGTGAGTTTGGCAGGGGGACCACGGTGAGTACTACTTTTCCATTCAAGGATGAATCGATTGCTCGGTGTGGATGATTTAACCTGGTAATTTATGCATTTGTGCTACCAATTGTAGCGGGCAGGATTTATAAGCGGCAGGGTCATCTCTACCGTTTGGTTTGATCTAGCGAGTTTATTATAAAAAGGGGAATGCTGTGATAGAGATGGTGGAAAATCTTCGAACCATTATGTGGATTGGCTTTGCAGCTTTTGGAATCTGGTGGTTCTTCCCACAAATTAAAGGCTTGATAAAAGGCTCTGTAGTGGAATCTTCAGAACCTGATGAAGACACCAAACCGACTGATTCCACAAATTAACCAACTCTGATGTTTTGCTAGATCAAACTAACCTCAAATGGAAACATTTGAGATTAGATAATTTGATCGTTTTCAATAAAATAGAGAAACTTATCTGCCCTCACTTGAGGTCAGGTTGCTCTAGAATAATGGCTGATTAAGCCAGTAATGTCATGAACACGACATGATTATTCGTAGCGAAGCACAGAACGACAAATCTGAAATCCGGCGCGTAAATGAATCTGCATTCAAGCAATCTGACGAAGCAGATCCAGCACGATAAAATATGCAGAAGTGTTTAGCGATCTTGAATAATCAACAATACCAGCCACGGCGTCAGGTTAAAAACCAAAACCACAATTTTGAATAATCCGAGAAATCCGTAACTCACTGTGTTGAAGCTTTCCCGTTCCATGGGGAACCAAGTACCGTGTATGCTATAGATAAAGTCCGGTATGGCTATAAATACCAAGACAGAGAGGATCAACAATCCTCCATTGATGATCGTGCACCACTTGAAAAATGCGGTTAGTTTTTGAATGTCCATGATGTCCCTCCTATGTCCACCCACATTAGACAGGGTTAAATCTTGTCTGATTAGTATAGCATATATTGAGGGATAGAGCTATTTGGAGAGTGGGTGTTATTTTAGATAACACCCTTCTCAACCAGATAAGGCTTTGGATCGATCAGGTTGTTTTTAATCGCAGCTTTGTCTGCGCCCTGCCCAAATGCCAGCGACATGAGCTGGGTTGCCTGGAAGATGGGAATTTCCTCATCGAAGCCCATGGCTTCCTGACGACTGTCCAGATTGAGGTGGCAGATCGGACACATGGTCACGATGGCTTCTGCGCCACAGGCTTTGGCATCGTCCATAATGCGTTTCATCAGCGGCAGGGCCGCTTCCGTTTGATTAATCGCCAGTGAGCCGCCGCAGCATTCTGTCTTGCGAGACCAGTCCACAGTTTCCGCGCCCAATGTCTTGAGCAGCCGATCCATTTTCTGCGGGTATTCAGGGTTGTCTGCCCCCGTCACGCCGGAAGGCCGTGTAATCAGGCAACCATAGTAGCAAGCAACCTTGAGCCCCTTAAGTGGGTTTGTGACACGCTTTTTGACTTCATCAAGGCCGGAACGATCAACAATCACATCGACAAGGTGCTGGACGTTTACTGTGCCTTTATATTCATAACCCAGTGCGTCGCTGACATCCTTGGCAACGGCTTCATTGTTAGTGACGGAGTGCTCGGAGTGTTTCAGGCGTGAGAAGCATGCGCTGCAAGGCGAGGTCACGGTATCCAGCCCCATTTGCTCCACCTTGGCGACGGTGCTCATAGGTAAAATATTGGCGGCCTTGGCATCTGTCGCATGGGCCGGGCTGGAGCCACAGCAGCTCCAGTTCTTGGGCTCTACCAGCTCAATATCCATGGCGCTGGCGATATTCTTTACGGACTTTCCATATTCAATGGAGGTCGAGCTTAGAGAGCAGCCGGGATAATATCCGATGGCTTTTGGATTATGAGGTAGCTTTGTCTCATTGGCTTTTGCTTTGCCGAAATGTGGTATGAAGGACAGCTTGCCACGGGAAAACATCTTCCGGCCCATCTTGCTGTCGCGAAACGGCTGTCTCAAAGCCATGTTAAAAGCAGTCGCCAAGCCCAGCTCATAAACCCGACCAAAGATTTTCAGGTTGCGCATAAACAAATCGTTAAAGCGGGCTATCTCCGGCACGGCAGGTTTAACACCGCGTTTGCGAGATTCAATGCGTAAAGCATCCATAACCCCGGTCACATCAATTTGCTGTGGGCAGCGCGTGGCACAGGTATGGCATGACGCGCACAACCAGATGGATTTGCTTTCCAGCACTGAGATGTCGTTAAGCTGTACACTGCGCATAACCTGATTGGGGGTTAAGTCAAACTGATCGGCAAGCGGGCAACCACTGGTGCATTTGATGCACTGATAGCATTTGTGCGCATTATCTCCGGTTGCTTGCTCTATGACCTGCGCAAGAGTGGCTGGGCCACCCATTGCAGTCATGGGGCAGGGAGAATTAGTGGTTGGGGCCGCTGGAGTTTGTGCAATTGCCATATCAGTTCTCGCTATTAAACCTTAATGATCGGGCGGGGCAGCAAACCTGCACCTTCGGCGATGGGGCGAATGGCTTCTTCCCATTCAATGCCCATAATATGAACACCGGCAACGCCTTCGATCTCACGAATTTCCTGAACCTGCTCGATACAGATTTTGATACCTTCTTCTTTCCAGCGAGCAGCCCGTTCAGGCTTTTTATCTGGGTCCATGCCTTCGACAGCACCAGCCATACGATCAACGATCTCATCAGGGACACTCATCCCCGGAACCCGGTCACGCATGATTTTTGCCATGCCAGCACTCTTGAGTGGGCCAACACCAACAATTATTTTGAGCTGCTCAGCCACGCCCATATCGACTACGCGCTTCATATATTCGCGAAACCGTGGCATGTCATAAACAAGCTGCGTTTGCACAAAATCTGCTCCGGCGATGGCTTTTTTGGCCAAGCGGTAAGGTCGCCATTCTGCCGGGTCAGCAAACGGGTTGGCTGCGCCACCGATCAGGAAGCGTGGACCACCGCCTTTGATTTCTTCTCCGCACTGGAATTTGTTCTCGTCACGCATCTCTTTCATCATGCGCAAGAATTGCATGCTGTCGATGTCATGGACGTTCTTGGCGCCGGGATGATTGCCACCGCCTTGGTGGTCACCGGACAGGCACAGCAGGTTCTTGATCCCCAACGCATACGCCCCTAACAAATCAGCCTGCATGGCAAGACGATTGCGATCGCGGCAGGTCATCTGGATGATCGGCTCCATGCCTTCTTCCATCATGATCAGACCAGCGGCGATAGAACTCATGCGCACCACGGCAGTCTGATTATCTGTCACGTTGGCTGCGTCCACACAATCAAGCAGCAAGCGTGTTTTGGTGCGGACCACTTCAGGGTCGTGCCCTTTCGGCGGGCCAACTTCGCCCGTTACGGCAAATTCACCGGATGCCAATATGCGTGCCAGATTGCTGTCACAGCGCTCAGCCAAAGGTGGCGTATTGGTGTTCTCAGGCATTTTGAAGTCAGGAAGGTTCATCATGTTCATTGTCTTTTCCTTATGCCTTCTCTACATCGGGGATGCGGATATCCTCGCGAACAATTTTTCGGTGACCGCCATCCCGGGCTGAGGACCAGTCCTTGGCTGGCTGGACTTCCATCATTTCATCGAACAGGCCGAGCTTGACCTGGCTTTCGACGATTGTTTGCCATGCGCATTCGGTCTCGTTATCAATTTCACAAATACCGGATTGTGATCCACCGCAGGGACCATTGAACAATTGCTTGGAACAACGGCTAACCGGACAGATACCGCCCGTGATGTGCAGCACACAATTACCACAACCCTGACAACGTTCTTCCCAGACACCGTGTTCAGACGGATAGCCCATGAACTTTGTGTTCAGGGCTGGCATGATCCGCTTGTCCGGGAATTGCTGGGCAAGGCTCTGAACGCCAACGCCACAGCCAAGCGATAATACAGCGTCATATTGTTCCAGATCGGCTTCCAGGGGGGCATTATATTCTTCTTCGCACTGGCGTTGGACCATGGTCTCATCGACAGTAATGGCCTCGCCATCCAAGTCCGTGGACATGCGTATTGAGGCGGACAAGATACCAACTTCCTGTTTACCACCGGCAAAACAAACGGTGACACAGGTGCCACATCCGACAGCCAGGACTTTCTTGCAGCCCTTGAGCATGGTTTTAATTTCATCAAGCGATTTCTGTTCAGCGACAATCATGATTCTGTTCCTGTCCGAGTATTGCCGGTCTCTCCCGATAGCGGGGAAGGACCAAGCTCCTTGATGGCTTCGACAAAGCTTGTGACTTCTTCGACGAATTGTGCGCCCATGGCGGCAGAGATATTAATCATCCGCGCACGCTGGTCTTCCAATCCGATTTTCTTTAATAATTCCATTACTTGATCAACACGCTGGCGGGCGTGGGTGTTGCCTTTGATGTAATGGCAGGTGCCGGGCAGACATCCTGCGACCGCAACACCGTCGGCGCCTTTTTCCATGGCGTGCAGGATTTCCAATACATTGGCGCGTCCTGTGCAAGGCATCTCAACAATCTTGATCGATGATGGGTACGTCATACGGCCACCGCCAGCCAGATCAGCGGCTGAATAGGCGCAGTGGCGGCAGCAAAAGGCCACGACATTTGGCTCGAATGTTTCTTGTTCAGTGCTCATTTATACATACGCCTTTTCAAACATGGCATCGAGCTTGGCGCCCATCTGGTTTTCCGTGTAGTGCTTGAGTTCAATAGCTCCGGCAGGGCAAGATGCCGTGCACAGGCCACAACCTTGACAAAGCGCTGATTCGATGTGCGCGGCCCCGAGAATATTACCAATGCTCATCTCATCATTAACAATACGAGGCGCACCGAAGGCGCAACTTCTGACGCATGTCAGACACGCAACACACATGTCCTTATTAACTTCTGCAATAGGGCCCCCGGTTGTCACGGTGTCACGGGACAAAATGGTTGCCGCACGGGCCGCCGCTGCCTTGGCCTGAATAATGGATTCTTGCAACAGCTTGGGATAGTGGGCGAGACCCGCCATAAATATACCATCCGCCAGAAAGTCCACGGGGCGCAATTTAACATGCGCTTCCATAAAGAAGCCGTTGGCATCTTGCGAGACTTTAAGCTTATTAGCTAATTTTTCGGCCGCCGGTGCTGGAACGATAGGCGAGCTAAGAACCACCATGTCAGGTTTCAGGTCCATCTGCTTACCAAGAATTTCTTCCCACATGCTGACGTTTAGGGTGCCATCATTACCAACGGTAACTTCCGGTGCTGTGTCGTCTTCATAGCGAACGAACATAACGCCAGCTTCACGGGCCTGGGTATAGATACGTTCCTTGAAGCCATAGGTGCGGATGTCCTTAAAGATCACAGTGATCTGTGCGGTAGGGTTTAATCGCTTCAAAGTTAGCGCGTTCTTCAAGGCTGATGTGCAGCATATTCGGCCACAGTATTTGTCTGCCGGGCCAACACACTGGATCATGACAATGTTGTTGGGCAGTGCGCCGCCATCTTTTTCAAATCCGGCCAGTGTGCTTTCGAATTGTTGCTGGGTGGTAATGCGATCATCCGTGCCATAGGCATATTCTTCGCCACGGTATTCAACGCCGCCGACACAGACCACCGTTGCACCATGACTGACCTCAATGCGTTCTTCGCGATCTAAGTAGCCGATGGTCGAATTGAAATTCCCCATGAAGCCTTGTGCATTTACGATCTCAGCATTGAAGTGCACGCTGATAGACGGGTGGTCTTCAATCTTGGTTACCAGCTTTTGCAGGTAATCTTGCGGTCCGAGGAACTTGTCAGAACCTTTTGGTGGCAACGCAGCCTCAATGCCAAATTCTTCAAGCCCGTAGTGAAGATGCAATAATGCGCCACCAAGTTCAGCAGAGCGTTCCACCAGATCAACCGGGAAGCCTTGTTCTGCCAATGTGAGTGCCGCTTCCATACCAGCAGCACCGCCACCGATAACGAGGGCTCCGCGCTGGACCGACATTTCACTGGTGGTCAGGGATTGCAGATTGGACGCCCGTGCAATGGACATACGTACCAAATCTTTGGCCTTGGCGGTTGCCGCATCCCAGTCATGGGAATGCACCCAGGAACATTGATTACGGATGTTTGCCATATCAAGCAAGTAAGCATTCAACCCGGCAGAGCGCAGAGATTTTCTAAATACAGGTTCGTGCGTAAGAGGGGTGCAGCTGGCGATCACAACACGGTTGGCACCGATCTCTTTTACCTTCTTGGTAATGTGATCCACACTGTCTTGCGAGCAGGCATAAATCGGATCTTCCGAGTGAATAACGCCCGGTAGCCCTTTGGCATATTCAGCCACTTGTGGAACATCCAGATAGCCACCGATGTTGCTGCCGCAATGGCAGACAAATACGGCGACCTTGGGGTTCTCTTTCGCTATTTCACGTTCCGGCGGGAAGACAGCTTCACGGGTCAGGGTGCCACGAGATTTTTTGAGCATAGCTCCGGCTTGCGCGGCGGCTCCGCTGGCTTCCAAAAGGGATTCAGGAATATCTTTTGGCTCACGGAACGGGCCAACTGCGTAAAATCCTTCCCGGCTGGTCTGCAAGGGATTGTACTGAACCGTCTTGCAAAAGCCGTTGTCATCCACTTCAACATTCAGACGATCAGCCAGGTCTTTGGTGCTTTGGTCAATTTCCATGCCGACAGACAACACGACCATGTCGAAGACTTCTTCGCGAATACGCTCGCTTGTTTCGCCATTTGCGCTTTCTTTACGATCCATATAACGCAGAATTAAATTGTTTGTTTCCGGGTCCTGAATGATTTTCGAGATACGGCTGCGGGTGTATTTAACACCCAGATTATCTCGCGCATTATTGTAATAAGCCTCATAACCTTTACCGAACGAGCGCACGTCCATGATAAAGATTTCCATCTCGATATCAGGCCAGTGGCCTTTCGTCATGGTGACTTGCTTGGTTGCGTACATGCAGCACACAGCAGAACAATAATCATGGTTTGCATCGCGAGAGCCAACACACTGTAGCCACGCAATACGTTTTGGACGTTCGTTATCAGACGGGCGTAATACTTTGCCCTTGGTCGGGCCGGACGCTGAAAGTTGACGCTCGTATTGAATGGATGACAATACGTTCGGGTATCTGCCAAGGCCGAATTCTTCCGAGTGTTCCGCGTTATAGGGCTTGTAGCCCGGTGCCATAACCACGGCCCCGATTTTGACATCAAAGGTCTTTGCCATGCCGCTCATGTCGATCGCGCCAATTTCACAGGCGTCCTCGCAGGACAGGCATTCTGAACATATGCCACAATTCAGGCAACGGGCGGCTTCCGCCATGGCCTCGGAATCTGAGTAGCACTGATCAACTTCAGAGAAATTGTTTCGCCCATCAAGCGGAAGGCTTGAATGCCTCACGCGCGGCGTGGGAACCAGTTCGCCTTTGAGGACTCGTTCGTCGAGCTGGCCTTGTGTGAAACTTGCAATGGGATGTTCTGGTTCTGAAACGTCCATCTCTTCGCTGCGTAAGAAGCGTTCCATAGACGTGGCTGCCTTGTGGCCTGTGGCTACAGCTTCAATAACAAACGCCGTGCCGCTAACTGCATCACCAGCGGCAAAGATACCGGGGTGGCCTGTGGCAAAGGTGTTCGGGTTTACATCAAGCGTATTGTTCGCATTCACTTTGACATCACTGGCTTCCGGGATCAGAGACAGCCCGGCTTTCTGACCGGCAGAGAAAACCACCACGTCTGCATCAATAATGAATTCGGAACCCTCGATAACATCCGGTGTCCATCGGCCATTCTCATCAACATCAAATTTGTTGACCCGTTGGCATTCCAGTCCAGCCACATTGCCGTTGCCATCATCTTTGATGCCGAGGAAATTCATGGATGTGTGAATTGTAATGTCTTCTTCGCGTGCACCGCTGAGCTCTTCCGGGCTGGCGGGGATGGCATCGGCGCTTTCGCGCATGGCGACCTGAACGTCGGATGCACCAAGACGTTTGGCTGTTCGGGCCACATCCATGGCAACATCGCCACCGCCGATAACGATGACACGTTTGCCGTCTACGTCAGGACGAGGGTCACGTAAGGTGCTGTCGAGTTGGTTGAGGCGAACATCGCGCAGGAAAACGGTGTTAACCAAAATACCGTTCAGATCATTGCCGGGGATCGGCAGACGGTTGCCTTCATGGGCACCAACGGAAACCAGTACCGCGCTGTATCCGTCCTTGAGCAAGTCATCAACATTTTCAACAGGCGTGGACAGACGCAAGTCCACACCCAGATCAATGATGTCAGCAACTTCACGTTCAATGATGTCGGCAGGCAGGCGGTATTCGGGAACACCGACACGCAGCATGCCACCAGCAACGGGCAGGGCTTCAAAGACAGTCACTTCATATCCGGCCAGAGCAAGGTCTTGTGCAGCGGTCAGGCCGCATGGGCCAGCCCCAATGATGGCAATCTTTTCGTCATACAGGCGCTCAGCCTTTTTCGGGGCGACGCGCTCAACCTTCATCATGGTGTCGGTGACGTAGCGTTTCAGGGAGCGGATACTGACAGGCTCGTCAACTTTGCCACGGCTGCAAGCCGTCTCGCACCGTGCATTACAAATGCGACCACAAATTGCCGGGAAGGGATTGTCTCGTTTGATGGACCGGTAAGCCTCTTCGACGCGACCTTCTGCGATCAGGGCGATGTAGCCTTGGGCACGCTGCCCGGTGGGGCAGGCATCACGACAAGGGGCAACGCCGCGCTTGTCGATAGCAAAGGCGTTTGGAGCGCCTTGCGGGTAGAGCTTGTAAGCTGCCCGGCGTTTGACCAGCGAGCCATCAAAAACATTTTCACTTGGGACAGGACAGACCTCGGCGCATTTTCCGCAAGCTGTGCATTTGTCGGCATCAATAAAGCGTGGCTTGGTGTGCAGGGTTGCTGTGAAGTTACCGGCCTCGCCAGTGACTTCGACGACCTCGCTATTGGTCAAAACCTCCACATCCAGATGTTGTTCCGAGTCAACCAATCGAGGGGAAATCGTACACATGGCGCAATCGTTGGACGGGAACGTTTTGTCCAGCCGGGCCATGTTGCCACCGATGGCCGAATTCTTTTCGACCATGAAAACTTTGTATCCGGTATTGGCAAGATCAAGCGAGGCTTGCATACCAGCAATGCCGCCGCCTATGACAAGGGCTGCGCCTGTCGGATCGTTTCCATCCGAATTCTGACCCGTGTCCTGGTCATTGTTCGCATCAAGTGGCATGTACGTGTATCTCCCCACATCCATAGAACCAGCAAAATTCCCGCCAAGCTGATTTACGTTACATATCAGACTGTCGCTATGACAGATTGTTTTCTGTAGAGCAAGCGACTCTTTTTAAAGATTAGGCGACTTTTTTTGTGCCTAGATACAATAAATTTTAAGGCTTGTTAACGCATTGATATAGATCAAAAAACAACTTAACCGTAGGCTATGTTTGGATTGGAGAAAAGCTATGTATCACCCAACCTCATCATAAGCCAAAAAACCACCGGATTGGCGTGCCCAGAGGTCGGCGTATAATCCGCCTCGTTCCAACAATTCGTTGTGGCTGCCTTGTTCGACGATTTTGCCCTGATTTAAAATTAAGTTTTGCTGTTGAGATTTTCTTTCAGAAGGGGTGGGTTTTCCCTTTAACCAAAGAAAAATTGCTAGCATAAATTGTATTACCAAGCTTGCACTCTTAAATCTTTCTGAAATTCAATCGGTGAATTTTCTAAAATCCAATTTTTTGTATTTCCGCTGGCTTCTAATGAATTTAGGTTTAATAGATTACGGCCTATTGAGATCTCATAATTATGTGCGATAGACATCCATTGTTGTGCTCCGAGTATATTGTTTTGAGTTCTAGAGATATCGCCTAGGCTAATCATTGATTCATGTTTTAATTTGGTAGGAGTATCTGCAAATGTATCAGCTATCAGAATTTGGTATATTTGCTTTCTTTCGCTAATAGCTTCGATGGTCTGATCTTCTCTTGCAAGAAATGCCTGATCAAATAACAATTGCGGTGAGGATTTTACACCTAATTTTTTTCTTGCTAGTTGAAGGTTATATTTAAGAAGAGCTTGCCCACTTGCTGTTTGGATATTTTTTTTATGATATTCTATTTGTTCGGCTGGATTATCAAAGCGTTTTCCAAAAGAAACTGGCAAACTTAATGATACATCATTTTCAAGTAGCGTTTCCCTTAATAAATTTGATGTATCACTTATTAATATGTCAGCAATTTTACGATCTTCAATTAGGATAGAATCGCGGACTTCCTGATGGAATTTGGCTGTGAATCCTTGATTGTTTAATAGGGCACCGTGTGATTGCACTTCATGGGCCAGCGGATGAGAATAACCAACTTCAGGATTAAGTATATAAGGGTATCTGGCACTATCGGGAAGAACTCGCCCATCACCGACTTTGTTTTCCCATCCAAATTTATTTTCATTGTTTATTGTAAGATATTTAGGTGTGTTACATATAACATAAACAGATCCAAAACGATCATCACATGAATCTTTTTTACTACCCCTCTCTTCTCCAAAGAAATAAGTAGCTTTAGGCATTACGTTGCCATTTTTGGTTCCATTTTTATAGAAGCTATCAATTTCATTTCTGAATATTTTTGCCTTTTCAAGTAAGTTACTTTCGTTTTCGCACCTCAAGCCGCTTTCTTGGGCTTTTTCAAGAAACTGATATTGCTCCCATGTCGAATAATCAAAGTGTGGTAAATATCCTCTTCCATTTTTATTAATAAATTTAGCATCTTCGCTCGGAAGAAGCTGATAAACGCTTGGAAATGTGTGCCCAACCATATTGAGGGCTTTAACAAAATGTTGCTCGTAATTTGTTAAAAAAGACCAAAAACTTTGTTCGCAATCTTTTTCATATCCACACATTAAGACTTTCATCATTGCCGCAGAACCTTGATGTGGAGTGCCTAGAAACGCGATATTCTTTATGTTCAGTTTATTGCTGGCAATATTTGGGAGGTAATGATTTTTGAGCCAACTACTTAGAACAAGTCCCCCCATACTGTGAGCAACAAAAATTATCGGGCGTGATTTTAAATTTTCGTACCCAATTTTCTGAATGGCAGCTTCAAAGTCTACTGCGCTGTCATAAATATTTTGACGCCAATCATATGCAAAGGGGTGGTATTCGATTCCAAATTTTTTATCGGCTTGTTTTAAAATGGAAAGCCAACTTTTATATATTTCCTGATTTGCTAGCCCTCCAAATATTTTAAATTCGTCGAGCACAAAAGGCTCTAGTGGCGTTTTTGAACAAGGTAATAAATAACTTGCAATTTGATCGCTGTTTTCCGACTGATTTTCGCCCCAAACAATTACTTCCTTATCTTCATCTTTTTCATCTTCATATAAATTTGTTTTTAAGCCAGAACCCAATATACCTGGTATGAAAAAAATATAAGGTGTTGTGGATATTATTTCTTCTACTTCACGCGCAAGTACAGGGTTGCTCTCATAGAGGCTTGCGATGACTGTTTTTCTTGTATCTTCTTGGCGTATTGTCCCGGACACAGCCACTGATGTGATTGCGGAAAAAGAAAATAGTAGAACTAGAGTAAAAGTTATTAGTCTTTGATAATTTAGCATTTCACTTCACTCACCACCAAAGGTTGTATTGTATTCCAAAACCTTTCACTTTGTCTTTGTTTTTTTCAATAAAATAAGGATCAAACTGATGTGGGAATACAGCTTTGGCTTAGTATTTTGGCGTTGAGATAAGGTACTGGGTGATTTAAACAAAGCAATTGCCTTAAGCTATGTATCAGCCAGTCTCATCATAAGCCAAGAAACCACCGGATTGGCGTGCCCAGAGGTCGGCGTATAATCCGCCTCGTTCCAACAATTCGTTGTGGCTGCCTTGTTCGACGATTTTGCCCTGATCCATGATGATCAGGCGATCCAGCGCGGCGATGGTGGAAAGGCGGTGGGCGATGGCAATGACTGTTTTGCCTTCCATCAAATCGAACAGACTTTCCTGAATGGCGGCTTCGATTTCTGAATCAAGCGCACTGGTGGCTTCGTCCAAGACCAGTATCGGGGCATCTTTCAGCAAGACACGGGCGATGGCGACGCGCTGGCGCTGCCCGCCCGAGAGTTTAACACCGCGTTCTCCCACGTGGGCTTCATAACCGATGCGCCCGTTCAAATCTTCCAGATCACCGATAAAATCATGGGCGTGGGCTTTGCGGGCTGCAGCTTTGACCTCATCGAACGTTGCATCGGGGGTGCTGTAACGAATGTTGTCCATGACCGAGCGATGGAGCAGGGAGGTGTCTTGTGTCACCATACCGATTTGCGCGCGCAAGCTGTCTTGTTTTACAGCGGAGATATCCTGCCCGTCGATAGAAATACGGCCATCATCAATATCGTAAAACCTTAGCAACAGGCTTACCAATGTTGACTTGCCTGCACCGGATCGTCCGACAAGGCCGATCTTTTCTCCCGGCTTGATGCGCAGGGTAAAGTTATCTATGACGCCCTGACTAACATCCGAGCGTTCTTTGCCGTAGTTGAAGTGGATGCTGTCGTAGTAAATTTCACCCCTTTGTCCTTTATCGGCCATAGTAAGTTCTTTTGCATTTGGGGCATCAATAATAGAGCGTTCCCGAGCAATGGTTTCTATGCCGTCCTGAATGACGCCGATGCTTTCAAATAATCCGGAGACTTCCCATAATATCCATTGGGAGATGCCTTGAAGTCTGAGCACCAAAGCCATGGCAAAAGCAATGGCTCCGGCTGTTACATCCCCGATGTACCATAGCCAGATTGACAACGCCCCAACGGAAAATACCAAAGCGCCATTCATGACATGAAGGACCGAGCTCAGTCTTGTGGACATTTGCATGTCGAGATAAACGATATCAAGAAAATCGTTCATGCCTTCATGGGCGTAAGTGTCCTCATAGGATGAATGAGAAAACATTTTGACGGTTTCGATGTTGGTGTAACTATCAACAACCCGCCCTGTGACTTCCGAGCGGGCATTGGCCTGCATCATGGAAAGTTTACGCAGTTTTGGAACGTAATGCCGTAGCGCGATCAGATAACCGATAAGCC
>JABJOR010000486.1 GCA_018664265.1 Rhodospirillales bacterium | reverse complement strand
GACCGCACCTTTGCTATTTCTGTTAAAGGAATTAATGGTATGACGCTTAAGCTTGTCGGGGCTGAAACCATTGCTACCTCAGCGGATAACCCTGTTGTCAGTGTGCGCCCGGACCGGTTACAGAGCTTCCGACTGGTTCTCAATGCGCCTCCCGGTGTTATGAAATCTGATTCAGAAGATATATATTTCCTGCTTGAAGATATAAACACAGAATCTATTGCGACCTATGACAGTATATTCCGGGGGCCAAAACAATGACCTCCCCTGCTCCCGTTAAACCCATAACGGGCAAAACAGTGCTTTATGGTATGATCGCCTTCTTTGGCGTAATTATTGCTGTGAATAGTGTGTTTATGTACCTTGCCCTTGATACCTGGCCTGAGTTAGTTTCCAAACAGTCTTATCAGGATGGGCTTAAATACAATGAAACACTGGACGCCGCTGAGGTGCAGAAGCTTCGTGGTTGGTCCAGTACGTTAACCTTTGATGGCAATACATTCAGAGTGTTTATGATTGATAAGACCGAAGCTCCTCTGGAAGGGCTTACTGTCATCGCAACGGTGCGTCGCCCGGTGAATGATGCAGCAAACATTTCCCTGATAATGAATGAAGAATCAGACACGAGCGGTTATTACAGTTCCGACGTTTCGCTTCCGCTTGATGGACGTTGGTATATCGTCATTGAAGTCATGCAGAATGACGCTGTTTCATATCAAATGGAACATGAGGTCATGGTGGAGCCGTGAACACGCAGCACGCAACGATAAGCCCTGATGATACTACTGGAATGCCGTTTATTATTGAGCTGCCCGAAGGGGTTCGCCGCCTGAACCTGATGGTCGAAAATGTTCACTGCGCTGGATGCATTCGCAAGATCGAAGGCGCCATGCGCGAGACCCCGGGTGTGGTATCTGCCAGGGTTAACTTGAGCACTCGCAGATTGGTTGTGGACTGGCGTAATTCGGAAGCTGATGCCCAAAGCTTTGTTGAGAAACTGGATAGCCTCGGGTTCCCGGCGGCACCCTTTGATCCCGGGATGGTCGGGGATATTGGCGACAAAGAAGAAAAACGCCTGCTGCGTGCGTTGGCAGTCGCCGGGTTTGCGGCGGCCAATGTGATGCTGCTTTCGGTGTCTGTTTGGTCCGGCTCAGACGGTGATATGGGAGAGGCTACCCGTTCCCTGTTCCATTGGATATCAGCCTTGATAGCCATGCCTTGTGTGGCTTATTCAGGGCAACCTTTTTTCCGCTCTGCGGCCAAGGCACTGGCAAACCGATCTTTGAACATGGATGTGCCAATCTCGCTGGCTGTCGTCTTGTCTTTGGGGATGAGCCTCTATCAAACCATACAAGGCGGCGAGCACGCTTATTTTGATGCTTCTGTAACGTTGCTGTTCTTCTTGCTCATCGGGCGATATTTGGATTTACGCGCCCGTGCAAAGGCCCGTTCTGCTGCACAGCATTTGTTATCGCTATCCTCTGGCAGCGCATCGGTGATTAATTCTGATGGCAGTCATTCGCGGATTGCGTTGAAAGAAATCACGCCAGGTATGCGGGTTGCCGTGGCATCCGGAGAACGTATCCCTGTCGATGGAACAATCAATGCAGGTGAAACCGAAGTTGATACAGCTTTGGTTACAGGGGAAAGCCTGCCGAGGCAGGTTGTTGAAGGTGAGAAAGTTTATGCCGGAACACTCAATATAGCTCGCCCGGTTGAAATACTGGTTGTGGCGGCTGGCGAAGGTACATTACTGGCAGAGATCGTCCGCCTGATGGAAGCTTCTGAGCAGGGCCGTGCCAAGTATGTACGGTTGGCAGACAGGGTCGCAGCCATTTATGCCCCGGCAGTTCACATTGTTTCTGTTGGTACATTCCTCGGCTGGTTTTTTATCGCAGGTGCTGGTTGGGAAGTCTCGTTGATGGCTGCTATTGCAGTATTGATTATTACCTGCCCGTGCGCTTTGGGTCTGGCTGTTCCTGCAGTTCAGGTTGTTGCTTCTGGCAGATTGCTTTCCCATGGTGTGTTGTTAAAGGCCCCTGATGGGTTGGAGCGCTTGGGCGTTGTGGACACAGTTGTGTTCGATAAAACCGGAACCCTGACCCGTGGGCAACTTGATTTGATCAATCGCGAGGCGCTCAATTGTGATGACTTGGCACTTGCCGCAGCTCTGGCAAAACATTCTCGTCACCCTCTATCACGGGCCATTGTCCGTGAAGCCCCTCAAAGCACTCCTCCCGTGTTAAAAGATGTGGAAGAAGTTCCTGGTTTTGGGATGTCTGCGATATTTGACGGTAAATCTGTTCGATTGGGTAAAGCGAGCTGGTGCGATGTTGAAGAACATAAGTTGAATGATGGAAACGAGATCGAATTATGGCTGGCTTGTGAAGGCTTGGAGCCTGTTCGATTTGCTTTTCGTGATACTTTGCGCGCCGATGCTGAAGAGACAATCGCAGCATTAAGGTCTATGGGGATTGAATCGATCCTGCTGTCTGGTGACAGAGCCGAAAGTGTCCGCGAGGTTGCAGAAACCTTGGGGATTGAAAAATACCAGTCTGAATGCCTGCCTGATATGAAGGTTGCTTACTTGAAAGACCTTGCCGATCAGGGTCGCAAGGTTGTTATGGTTGGTGATGGCCTGAATGATGCCCCTGCGCTGGCGGCTGGCTTTGCCTCCATGTCACCGTCTTCGGCGTCCGATATCAGCCAGACCGCTGCCGATATCATCTTTCAGGGCGACAGCCTGATCCCGGTTCCGGCAACCATTCGCACCTCAAGACAGGCTGACAAACTGATCAGGCTTAATTTTGCGCTGTCATTTGGCTATAATGCTATTGCTGTGCCCCTTGCCGTTGCCGGGATTGTTACACCGTTGTTTGCCGCTGTAGCCATGTCATCCAGCTCGATTGTGGTCACACTGAATTCTCTCAGGTTGCGGGCTATGACCTGGGATGTGTGGAAGCGATAGCTTTATGAACGCTCTTGCTATCCTCATCCCCATAGCGCTTATTCTCGGCGGAATCGGACTTGTGGCTTTCTTCTGGTCGCTCAAAACAGGCCAGTTTGAAGATCTGGAAGGTGCCGGTATGCGCATCTTGATTGATGATGAAGATGCTTTAGGGGGTGAAAATGGTGCTGATACCCCTTTAAAAGCCCAAAACGACACTGAAACGAGTGAAACCACCAAATAATCATTGACGTTTTCATGGAACTAAAGTAGAACACTTGTGAACGTATGGTGTTCTTTTTTGTGTGATTTAGGGTCAGGAGCAAACAATGCTGACGAAAAAACAGTATGAACTTCTTCGGTTTATTCAATCAAGGCTTGCTGATAATGCTGTATCGCCCTCCTTTGACGAAATGAAGGAAGCCCTTGGGCTTAAATCAAAATCCGGCATTCATCGTCTGATTTCCGGATTGGAAGAACGGGGATTTATACGGCGTTTGCCCCATCGTGCCCGCGCCCTTGAAATCATTAAATTACCGGAAGATGTTCAATCCGCATCAACAACGTCAACTGCGCTACAACAACAAGGTATTCATTCCACCAATGTTGTCAGCGGAAATTTCCTGAAAAATAGCCCTCCCCCTGCTCCAGCGTCCGATCCCGTATCTGATGCTGTACAACTGCCGCTTTATGGCAAGATTGCTGCTGGTACCGCCATTGAAGCCTTGAGCGATCCGTCTTCCATGCTTGATATTCCACCGTCCATGCTTGGATTAGGTGATCACTATGCATTGGAAGTCGAAGGTGATTCCATGATTGAGGCAGGAATTTTAGATGGTGACACAGTGCTTATCTCGCGCTGTGACAATGCCGAAAATGGCGCCATTGTGGTGGCTCTTGTTGATGATGAGGAAGTCACCCTGAAGCGGTTGCGCAGAAAAGGCAATTCCATTGCCCTGGAGCCAGCAAATGCAGATTATGAAACCCGCATTTGTGGTCCCGATCAGGTCAAGGTTCAGGGACGGCTCGTAGGATTGTTACGTAGTTACTAATACCTAAACCGCTTCATTATGGAAGCCTGGTGTGGAAAGTGAAATTTTTTCTTCATCTTCAGTCATCTCTGTCGGAACATCAGCAAACAAAGGTGTGCTTAAATAACGCTCGCCAGTATCGGGCAGCATACAAAGAATAGTTGACCCTGCTGGTGCATCTTCACACATTTTGAGGGCACCTGCGAAAGTCGCCCCTGCACTGATACCTACAAAGATTCCTTCGGATTTGGCCAGATCTTGACTGCAGCGTATAGCTTCAGCGCCTGAGATTGTAAGAATACGATCAATTACATCTGTGTCGACAGCATCGCCCGTCAATTTGGGGATGAAATCCGGAGTCCATCCCTGCATGGGGTGTGGTTTAAAAGATGGATGGCTAGAAGCTGGGGTTTGATCGGAATTTCTTTCTTGTGCTGTGCCACTGCTCAGCAAGGCGGCATCTTCCGGTTCACAAACTACCACTTTTGTCTCAGGCTTTTCTGCTGCTAATACACGAGCTACACCTTTCAAGGTGCCGCCTGTGCCATATCCCGTAACCCAGTAGTCGAGTTTTTCGCCCTCGAAATCATTAATGATTTCCCGAGCCGTCGTGCGAGAATGCATATCGGGATTGGCTTCGTTCTCGAACTGGCGTGTCAGGAACCAGCCATTGGCATCGGCAAGTTCTTTGGCTTTGGCAACCATGCCTGTGCCTTTTGCTGTTGCAGGCGTAAGTACGACTTTGGCGCCCAGGAAGCGCATCAGTTTGCGTCTTTCAACGCTAAAGCTTGCGGCCATGGTAACCACCAGCGGATAGCCTTTTTGGGCACAGACCATTGCAAGGCCGATACCAGTGTTTCCGCTGGTTGCCTCAATGACGGTTTGGCCAGGCTTCAGGGCTCCGGATTTTTCTGCTTCTTCAATAATTCCAAGGGCCAGTCGGTCTTTCACAGAGCCCATAGGATTGAAGGCTTCAATTTTTACATAAAGATTGATTCCGGCTGGAGCCAATTTACCGATTTTAACAATTGGTGTGTTGCCAACAGTGCCCAAAATATTTTCGAATTTATTCCCCATCATCAGTCTCCTTGTAGAGTAGATTAATCCATGTTTTCTAGAATTATTTGTAATACACCATAATCACTTTTTCCATTGATTGGAATAGTTTTAATTCATTATCGAATTTCCTGGATAGAGTAATCAGCTTTCTAAATTACTGGATGGCAGGCTCTTGCGCCTGGATTGAGGTTTAATCGTCCATGGACGATTACCGCGAACATCCAATGTATTCACAATCCTGATCCCCTCTTCGTCAAGATAGATGGCGTGAGAGCCATATTTCCATAAATCAAAACGGTCTATAATGTGTTGCGGGTTTGGGCATCGCCGCCGAACGGGAACACGGCTGATTATGATATCGGCGGCCCAGCAATCTTCCAGCAGAGCATCTTCCTCCCAAACTATGGCTATGGTCAGATTGTCTTTTTTCAGCACGCATCCATTATGATCACACTTGATATCTTCGCCGGATTTATCTGTTGTACGTTCATGACGTTTAAATCCAGCCCGCTCCGTCCAGACCTCGCGCACAAACCGGTTTGCATTAATACCTGGCCCCAGCACGGTAAGGGCCGCTTTGTTTTGAACTGCAAACAGATTGGCATTGTTATGGGCAAGTAAAACAGGTTGAGGAGAGTTTGAGGCCAGCATTATGCCTACTGCAATTGCGATTGCTCCCATGAAACGTAATTTATGTTGCCAAAGGCAGAGCCATAGTGCGCCCAAGACCATTATAACCAGAGAGGATGTTTCAAACGATGGAATGATCTGTACGCTTGATGGAAGT
>JABJOR010000485.1 GCA_018664265.1 Rhodospirillales bacterium | reverse complement strand
TTGCTACTTGATATACCAATCCCGTCGTCTTTGATTCTAATATTCGCCATATTATCGTTCTTGCGGGTGCTGATTGTGACGGTTCCGGATTGATCCGAGAATTTAATGGCGTTGCTGATGAAATTGCGCAAGATCGTATCGATCATATTGGCATCGCCATGAACTTTCAGGTTTTTAGCAGTATCAATCTTGATCTTGATCTTCTTTATGTCTGCCACTGGTTGATACCGCGTAAGGTTCGTATCGACGATCTTGTTCAGATCACATTTTACAGGATTAAAATTAATGCGGTCAAATTGCACCAGTGCCCAATCAAGAAGATCTTCTACCAACTGATGCGCTTCCTCGGCTGAACGATTTACAAGCGCGGCATATTGTTTAATTTCTTTCGTGCTCATATCTTCGACTTGTTCGGAAAGCAAATAAGAAAACCCCTTCAAAGCATTAAAGGGGCTCTTTAAATCGTGGGCAATAATGGCAAAAAATTCATCCTTTTGCGCATTCAGAGCTTTTAACTCATCCCTTTGTTTAAGAATTTCCATCTCCGCTTGCTTGCGTTTGGTAATATCCTCATGTGTGGTAATTACGTGTGACCAATTATTTTCATACCCGGATGGAATCCACGCAACACATCTGCACTCGATTGGTGTGCCATCCGCCGCTGAATCCAGATAATCACCAAAGTGCGTCTGTCCTTTTGAAAAGCTGACGATTTCATGAAGATAGAACTCTGCCCAGCCAGTATGCTTCCAATGATCATGGTCATCGTCCAGATCAAGGTATTCTTGTAATGAGTTAACTTTAAACAGCTTGAGCAGGCTGTTGTTGGCGTCCGTTCCCTGAATTTCCCAGACCATCTTGAACAGGACATCAGGATTATCGATGAGGTGTTGTTCAAGGTCTTCAATGCCTTGGCTAAAAATATCATCGACGAGGGATTTTACTGCCGAGTAATCTTCTACGGTTACGCCAAGTGGCAATTGTTCGTAAAATTCCCGAAGCAATGTGTCCCCGTCTTGCATAGGGCTAAGGTTGGGGCCTTTATCTGGAACGCCATTGTCAGCAATACTGGATAAGTTTGCTCGTGATGTATCCGTTTGTTTTATCAAAGCTCCCCCCCCCTTATCATCTTCATCAAGATTGTTTTCCCGCTATCTTGATTTTGATTTCGAATGGTACTCTGAAAGCACAGCGCAAATCAATTTATAGTTTATTTCAAGGCAAGTCTTGCCAGCAAATGAAGATTGGGTCCCGGGTTTTTAGATACATGGTGTTGTGAGTCGATTCACCGGGTTCAACATGTTTCATGATGTGAGCGTAGGCAATGTCGACCTGTGTCCGGTCTCTAAACGACATTGTCACGAAGTATTGGTGATTGCGCTCCTCATCCGTATCCATTGGAGTGTCGGACTGTCGTTGGCCAATGGGGCCAGTGCTTTCGACCATATCCATATTTATCATGCAATCGACAAAATCGGTGTAGGCATTGCGAAAGGCTTCAATATCCTCGCCGGGTTTGAGATTAAAACAAGTAAGCATATGGAACATAGTCAGGTTACCTCGTTCGTGAAGAGTTTCGTAATTCAGGTTCATTCATATTCGCACCCACTGCCACAGTAAATCAGTCCTGTACGGTTGGTGTGGTATCAATGATGCTAATTTTGTTTGCCGGAATGCGGGTGGGTTGATGGGTTAAGAAGTCCACAGTGCAATTTGACGCCATGGTTCTGGCACAGACAACCTTCCCTCATGAAGCACTTCTGTATTGTATAAGTGGATGGACTGCCATGCTCCACGCCATTCCGTCGGTAATGGATATGGTGTAGAGACTTTTTCTTCCGCCTTAAATCCAAATCGACTGTAATAAGCAGGGTCGCCGAGAACAAAGATATAACCAATTTTGGCGTTTGCCATTTGCTTAAAACCCGCCTGAACCAACGCGCTTCCAATCCCTTTTTTATGCAGAGCTGGTGTGACCGCAAGCGGACCTAAAAGCGCGACCTTAT
>JABJOR010000046.1 GCA_018664265.1 Rhodospirillales bacterium | reverse complement strand
TTTATTTCAAAGGGGCTGGTGTCGATAATCTCCTTAAGCTCGGAAGAGATCAGGGCATTATCACAGAACGGGAGGCCCGAGAAGCATCCATGTTTTATACTCCACCGTCGCAGCAGGAGATGGCCAAATCCGGATGCTCTTTCCATTGGTTCTCGTATTATCAAAAATGGATTCCACAGGAAAATTACTATTATTGCAAGGAGCATACGGGTTTTGAAGCTAATCCGGACGGACGTAGCGAGGGAACGTATTCGAAGTATGCCAGTCTTGACGACCAAACAGACGGGTTTCATTTTTATCTTGCGTATATCAAATTCGGGATTGCTAGGGCGACCTCAGATGCCGCTCATGAAGTTCGCGACGGACACATTACAAGGGAAGAAGCATCTGCCCTTGTAAAGCGATACGATGGCGAGTTTCCGAAAAAGTATTTCAGTGAATTTCTGAATTACCTTGGTATTACAGAGGATGATTTCAACGCCGTTGTTGATAGTTGGCGTTCTCCGCTTCTTTGGGAAAAGGCTGGCAATGATTGGCGTCTCAAGCATGCCGTTTATTATCCTGAGAACGCCGTAGAGCCCTTGTGATTGATGAACGCGGCAGTTAAATAGAAATGGCAAAAATTAGAATAATCGCCCGTCTCGATGTTAAAGGCACTAATCTGATTAAAGGTGTGCATCTGGAAGGATTGAGGGTAGTTGGAAATCCGAATCAGCACGCAATTCAATATTACCAAGAGGGTGCCGACGAAATACTATATATGGACGTTGTCGCAAGTTTGTACGGGCGAAATAACCTTACTGAAGTAGTTCGAAAAACTGCTAAGGACCTATTTATTCCAATTACCGTAGGAGGGGGCATTCGCACTGTCGAAGATGCAACGGAAATATTGCGTTCAGGCGCTGACAAGGTTGCTGTCAATACGGCTGCCACTAAGAGGCCGGAACTACTATCCGAGCTATCTAGAAGGCTTGGCTCACAGTGCATCGTTCTTTCAATCGAGGCGAAAAAAATAAGAGACGGCAAGTGGGAAGCATATACGGACAATGGTAGAGAGCGAACGGGCCTTGATGTAATCGAATGGGCGGTCAGGGGGAGTGAATTAGGCGCTGGAGAAATCCTTCTTACCTCCATCGACAAAGAGGGAACAAATAAAAATTTTGATCTCCAGTTGATTAAAGCCGTAACCGAAAATGTTGATATTCCGGTCATTGCTAGCGGCGGTATGGGATCGACGGATCACTTTGTTGACGCCGTTAACGAATCCGATGCTACCGCCGTTGCCATGGCGGACGTTATTCATTTCAATAAAATTAGCCTAAACGAGATAAGAAATGCCGCTTTGGACGCCGGTATAAATGTGAGGAAGTTGTGACTAACAAGGTGACCGTCGTCGATTATGGAGTTGGAAATCTGTTTAGTGTCCGCGGTGCCGTAGAGCATCTCGAGGCGGATGTTATCATGGGCTCGAAATCAGATGATATATGCGAAGCTGACAGGCTTCTTCTTCCGGGGGTTGGCGCCTTCGCCGACGCAATGGACGATATGCGTCAACGCGGACTTATCGAACCGGTACTGGAATTCTGCAAAAAGGGCAGACCCCTTTTGGGAATTTGCCTGGGAATGCAAATGCTTTTTGAAAGAAGCGAAGAATTTGGAAACCATGAAGGTATAGGCTTGGTGGAGGGGGCTGTTGTCGCCATCCCTGATACCGGATCGGACGGCAGCAAGCACCGAATTCCCCATGTCGGATGGAATGAACTTGTCAAGAGCGAAGGCGCCAATTGGCGCGGTTCAATTCTGAATGGGATCGATGAGATGTCGTCGATGTATTTTGTACATTCTTTTATGGCGTCACCCAGCGATGCTTCGCACTGTTTGGCAGAATGTCACTACAACGGCAGAGCCATTTCCGCAGTTATCCAAAAAGACAATATAATGGGTTGCCAATTCCATCCCGAGAAAAGTGCTGAACCTGGACTAATGATCGTTAAGGAATTTCTTTCCCTTTAGTTTTTTTATGAGTAATCAGTAATCCTCCATCCATAAACAAGTTTGGTTCAGATGAATCATAGTCATCGCGGCCAGCCGTACAAACAATTGAGATAGAAATGACAACCCCCACGAAGACTCCTAAAACCGAAGAAAACTCACCCAAGACATTGTTTGGGCTTCCGAAAGAAGTCCAGTTTTGCAAAAAATGTGTCATGTCGAATCAAAGGCCGTCCTCCACTGTGGAGTTTAAAAACTTAGATAAAAAAGAAACTTTGGCATTTGATGATGAGGGTGTTTGTTCGGCATGTCGGATACATGAACGTAAATGGGATGGAATTGACTGGGGGGCCCGCCAAAAGGACCTTGAGGAACTATTAGACCGGCACCGTAGCAGTGATGGAAGCTATGACGTTATCGTTCCCGGAAGTGGCGGTAAGGACAGCATGTATGTTTCGCATGTTCTGAAATATAAATTTGGAATGCATCCGCTGACCATCACATGGCCACCTCATATGTATACGGATATAGGGCGAATAAATTTCGACGCCTGGATTGCCGCCGGCTTTGACAATGTCAGTTTTACACCTAATGGCGATGTCCACCGGCTATTGACTAGAGAAGCGTTTCTCAATCTTCTTCACCCCTTTCAGCCATTTATTCTAGGGCAAAAAAACATCGGCCCTAAAATGGCCTTGCAGTATGGCGTTAAGCTTATTGTGTATGGCGAAAACGAAGCAGAGGGCGGTTCACGAATTAAATTTAACAATACGATGAATACTCAGTTCTTTGCCTCCCCAAGGGATGAGCGCCGTGACGTTGTGATAGGCAAGCGGTCCTACAACGAACTGATTGACTTGGGCCTCTCCCATCACGACCTCGAACCGTATTTACCGATCGCGCTAGAGGACCTCCAGGAGGCGGGCATTGAAATGCATTATATGAGCTTTTACGAAAATTGGCGGTGCCAGGAGAAATATTACTTTGCCCAGGAACATTGCGGTTTTCAACCCAACCCGGAAAGAACGGAGGGAACCTATACAAAATTTGCCAGCCTGGATGATAAAATCGATGGCTTGCAATATTATACGACTCACATAAAGTTCGGCATCGGCAGGGCGACATATGACGCCGCTTACGATATCCGTCACAGGTACATCGATCGTGATGAAGGCGTGGCTCTGGTCAAGCGATACGACGGTGAGTTTCCTCAAAAATATTTTCAGGACTGTCTAGACTACATGGAGATAAACGAAGAACAATTTTACGAGACGCTAGATAACTTTCGTTCACCACACCTCTGGATGAAAGAGGCCGATGAATGGAAACTCCGTCATACCGTAAAATGACTGCATCATCCCAGTTCCCATGATTCCCGAAAAAACCTGTTATAGCATCGACGGCATTACGCCGGTCCTCAAGGAGTCGTATCGGCGTTTTGCCCTGGTTACCCACTGGGAGCATATGGATCAATTTGGGCCAAACGACGAAGAGACCCTACTGGTAACCAGCAATTGGCTTCTATGGCAGAAATGCTTAAACAACGGGCTTCATTGCGCTCATACTGATCTAGGTCTTGAAAATTGGGATTCGTCATATCTTGATACCAATCTCTTCATCGCCTCGAATGATTGGTTGTTTAAAAACTCAAACAAAGACCCGTCCTTGTTCCATGGAGTTTCTCTCGGTAGAAAATTTCTTAAGGAAATTTCTATCGTCATTGCAGATTTCGAAAGGGCGCAGCATTCCCTGGAGGGACTTTGTGGGCGCTTTTCCCCTGAAGAATTCGTCCTCTATGACTACAGAACTGCCGACGGGGTGCTTGATTCAGTCCAATGCCATGAAATAGTCATGACTGTTGCAAAAGAAAAAGGTATTCCGGTTCTAGAAAGGCTATCCCCTTCTCCAAGAAACGATGATGAGTTCCCATCGAAAATAGCCCATACGAATAACGGCCAGGGCTCAGTCTCCTTTAGGAAATCGCTTACTGGCTGGGCCTATAAAATATTTGATGCGTTCTTTTGTTCCTTGAGTCGCGCTCGATTGGGGATTTCCGTAAAACGCCCTAGGGTTCTGTTGTTGAATTCTCAATTAACTTCAGTTCCCTTGATCTCGGAGTTTGATGGTCGTTCCGTTTTTCCAATGCTCTTAAGCCACTGGTTCCCACAGAAAAAAAATATTTGTTTTCTATTATCGAGCATTCTCAAAGGTGTGATCTTAATTGGCGCTGCAAAGCGGCCTTTATTGAGAGCTGACCACAAGGATATCGCGGAGATCAGACAAGGCTTAAGCGATATTTTAAAAGACCCGACAAATAAACTCGAAAAATTTGTTCAGACATATATTCGGAAGAATATTCTTGAAACGGACAGATTAACGAAAATTGCCGAAGACGTCATTTGGGCAAAATCGCTGTTTGATATATATCGACCGGATCACATTCTGACCGATGGGCTTCAAAACACGTCAATTCAGATTTTTTTGGAAATTGCCAAACAAAATGGCGTGCCAGCGACGGCAACGTGGCATGCCCATTGGGTGCAGGAACACCGTCTGGAGATATTTGGTTGCGATCCCCGCATCAATGCTTTGGTCAGCAGGTGCTTTACTTGGGGGAGGGTTCATGAAGAATGGCTCGATTCCATTGGCGCCAAAGTGGAGAAAAATAGAACCGGAAATTTATTGATCTCGAGACTCGTTAACTTAAAAAAGCTGAGTTCTATTAAGAATGGCGGCATTGGAAAAAAAGCGCTCGTCCTTCAGTATTCATCCCAGTATGACGACTTTTCCACTAAGACCTGCCATGAATATCAATTTTTTGTTGAAACCATGCTGGCGCTTTCGGTTTTAGGGTTTTCGGAAGTCCGTTTTAAGCTGCACCCCGGAAATCGTAAGAAACATTATTATAAAATGATCGCTAGGCATTTTGGCTTGAATTGCGAATTATTTGACGGTGGCCCTTTTAAGGAATTTATCAACTGGGCGGATTTTGCGATCGGTCCGGCCATGTCAGGGGCCATGATAGAATTTATCGCATCAGGAAAGCCCTATTTCCCAATTTTGCAAATACCTCATC
>JABJOR010000484.1 GCA_018664265.1 Rhodospirillales bacterium | reverse complement strand
CCGATAACCAGGTAATTTCCATACAAAAGAGCTGTCTTTGATGCATCGACGGAAACTTCCATCATTGGCATATCAGCAAACAACTCATCAGAGGCATTAAGAACTTCGATTTCAATTACATCTGCCGAGACATCATCAGAAACAACCACACCGACAAATTTGGAGTTATCAATATCATTTTGCCAGGAGACAGGCTTATCCATCAATTTGTCTTCAAAAGCCAGATCGCTGAGAATCGAGTTATGATAAACAGCTTTGGCGTTGATCTTGCCATCATTCGTAGCAGAACCAGCAAGAGAAGCCGTTGTAGCAGGTTTTCCTGTATTGCTGATATCACCAGCATCCGCAATCGCCGTTATTGAATCTTCATCACGGCAAACTTCACCTTCGGTAAAGCCTCGCCACAAGGCACAATCTTTTTGTGCTATTGCTGAAATACCATGATCGGTAACTGACTTTTTGGTAAACAGAACAGAAATTCCGTCGATAGCCCACGAAGCAACTGTGAAGTGGGTTGGCAACAAGCAACCACTCAGTAAAAACCCACCCAGAACAACAGGGATAACCCTTTGAAAGTTCTTCATACCCAAACTCCTACAGCCCCTTTTTGAGAGCAGCCTTCTGCCCGGTCTCAAGGAAGCTTTTATATTAGCACTATTTTATAGAGCAATGACAATAACAAAATGTAAACACACGCAGTATCAAACAACTCAAAACGACAACTTCATACAGTATTAATCACTATATGGATTCTCTACCACAAGTTTTCACACTTCTGCTTTTACTATAAATTGATTATTTCAATTTTACAGTGACAGAAATCACACAAATTTACTTTTTTAGAAGAAAATACTGCGACAATGAAACAATTTAAGTAAAAAAACTCATTAAATTATTTTTTTATCTATTTATTGTTCTTAATTTTCTGAATTTTTTTCCTGTGAACTTCCATCAGATGTTTTTATTACTTTAGGCATTACAACTTTCAAATGTAATTCCTTAAGTTGATCTTCGTCCGCATGCCCCGGCGCACCCATCAATAAATCCTGTGCTTGCTGGTTCATGGGGAAGGCAATGACTTCGCGAATATTAGGCTCATCGGCCAACATCATGACAATACGGTCAATTCCCGGAGCAGAACCACCATGCGGAGGCGCGCCATAACGAAACGCATTGAGCATACCGCCAAACTTCTCTTCAACAACTTCCGGACCATAGCCAGCCATATCAAAAGCTTTCAGCATGATATCGGCGCGGTGGTTTCGAATAGCGCCTGAGCTAAGCTCGATACCATTACAAACGATGTCATACTGGTAGGCCAGGATATCGAGCGGGTCCATGGTTTCCAGCGCTTCCATTCCACCTTGTGGCATGGAGAACGGATTGTGACTGAATTCCAGCTTGCCGGTCTCTTTATCCATTTCATACATCGGATAATCAACGATCCAACAGAACTTGAAGGTGCCTTTTTCGCAAAGATCAAGGTCTTCACCAACCTTGTTACGCGCAGCAGCAGCAAACGAGGAAAACTCGGCAGGATCACCCGCGGCAAAAAAGATGGCATCACCATCCGCAAGCCCTAACTCGTCGCGCAATGCAGCGGCGCGGTCCTGACCGATATTCTTGGCAATCGGTCCGGCACCTTCGCCGTCACGGAAGAAGATATATCCAAGACCAGGCTGACCTTCGCCCTGCGCCCATGAATTCATCCGATCACAAAACGCACGGCTACCGCCAGTTTTGGCCGGGATAGCATAAACCCGAACCTTGTCATCGCGCTCGATCATGCCAGCAAACACCTTGAAGCCAGAGCCCCGGAAGGTTTCGGTCGCATCGACCATTTCAATGGGGTTACGCAGATCAGGCTTGTCACAGCCATACTTTTGCATGGAGTCCGCATAAGCGATTTTCGGGAATGGCGCTTTGGTTACCGTTTTACCGTTTGAGAATTCATTGAACACACCTTCGAGAACAGGCTCGATGGCTTCAAACACATCTTCCTGGGTGACAAAGGCCATCTCGAAATCGAGCTGATAGAACTCGCCGGGGCTACGATCTGCACGGGCATCTTCATCGCGGAAACACGGTGCGATCTGGAAATAACGATCAAAGCCTGAGACCATCAGCAACTGTTTAAACTGCTGCGGGGCCTGCGGCAGGGCGTAGAACTGACCGGGGTGATGGCGGCTTGGCACCAGATAATCACGCGCACCTTCCGGGGAAGACGCGGTCAGGATCGGGGTCTGGAACTCAACAAAGTCCTGATCGATCATGCGTTGACGAATAGATGAAATCACACGGGAGCGCAGCAGGATATTGTCGCGCAGCTTTTCACGGCGCAAATCAAGGAAACGGTAGCGCAAACGAATGTCTTCACCAACATCAGACTCACCGGCAACCTGCATAGGCAGCACTTGCGCCGGGCCTTCAACTTCCATGGCAGCCATGGAAACTTCAACCTCACCCGTCGGCAGGGTCTTGTTGATGGTGTCGTCAGAGCGTTTCAGCACTTCACCGGTTACGGTGATAACGCTTTCAACGCGAAGCCCCTCGACTTCCTTGAAAAGCTCGCTGGAGCTATCAATAACGCACTGGCTCATGCCGTACATATCACGCAGATCAATGAACAGCAGATTTCCGTGATCGCGGATGCGATGCACCCAGCCTGAAATCCGGACTTGTGTGCCTGCGTGCTCGCCGCGAAGGGCGCCGCAATTGTGTGTACGATATGGATGCATTTCGATAGTTCCCAACTAAAATTCCAACTAAAATCATATGCGCGTGAAAAGCCATGTCAGGCCCTCAATGTCAAGCCAAGCTTGGCTTTTATATGTAAATTTGAGGTATTGTATTCCCCTTCTGACTTAGACATGCTCATAATTAAATAAGGTGCCCCCTTAATTACAGCATATTTATTATTTTCAGGAATTACAGCATGACGGGTTCAACTGCTGCGGCAAAATCAAACTTGCGGAATTTGGTTATTGCCTGCGTCGCAATCACTATTTTTGGCTTCACTTTTGGATTGAACTATCCGCTTTTGTCCCTCGCGATGGAAAGTCAGGGCTTTTCCGAAAATATGATTGGCATTAATAGCGCCATGATACCAATCGGTATGTTGCTTGCGGCACCAATTATCCCTCGCGCCGTTAGCAAGTATGGCTCCAAAGATGTTGCGATAGCCTCAGCCCTTTGTGTTGCAATTATATTTACCTGTTTTAAGGCTTTTCCCAGTATTGAGGCATGGTTCGTATTGCGATTGTTCCAGGGCATGGCGGCTTCGTCGCTTTTCGTGCTTTCTGAATCATGGATCGTTAAATTCGCCAGTGAAAGCCACCGTGGGCGCGTCGTGGCTGTTTATGGCATGGCTCTGTCTGCAAGCTTTGGGGCTGGTCCGTTAATGGTCCGTTTCATGGGAAGCGAGAGCTGGCTGCCCTACCTGATTGGCTCCGCCGTTGTTTTAATCGGCATAATTCCGCTGATTTTCATTCAGGATAATGAATTGGAGGAACAGAGTGACACGAATGAAGCTGGGGATACTCAGGAGAAAAAATCCATGGACTTTTTCTCCTTTGCCCCAAAAGCGCCAATGCTGTTAATCGCGGTTGCTATTTTCGCCGTCTATGACGCCTCAACATTAAGCCTGCTACCCGTCTATGGCATACGCCTGGGGATGGACATGGAAACCTCGGCAACCATTTTAGCGGCCCTGATCTATGGCAATGTCATTTTCCAGCTGCCCATTGGATGGATGGCAGACAAGTTTCCAAAGCGCGCTGTCATGGCGGGGTGCGCTGTTGTAACAGCGATTTCCTTATTTGCGTTGCCGCTGTCGATGGGAAGCATCTGGATGTGGCCCTTATTGTTAATCGCGGGTGCCTTCGGATACGGCATTTATTCAGTTGCACTGGCATCCCTGGGGGATCGATTTAGCGGCATAGAACTGGTCACAGGCACAGCCTCTTTCTCAGTCGTTTGGGGCATCGGGGCGCTTGTGGGCTCCGTTATCGGTGGATGGTTCATGACAGGCTTCGGCCCCCATGGATTACCCGTGGGGTTAGGCCTTATCTTTGCCTTTTATGTTGTTGGCCTTGTCTTCAGAACAAGACAGCTTGCTAGGAAAGCTGTTTAAGAAGGGGATGTTCCCCAAAGGGCAGCGCAATTGTGTGTACGATATGGATGCATTT
>JABJOR010000483.1 GCA_018664265.1 Rhodospirillales bacterium | reverse complement strand
TTCCGGATCCCTTACAGAACAGAGCCTGAAGGAAGCTGATTACATGGCCCCGATTCTCAAACAATTGGGTGTAAACACGCAAAATGTCGTTCTCGAAAGCCAAAGCCGAAACACTTTTGAAAACGCCGTAATGTCCTACGATCTTGCTAATCCAGCCCCGGACGAGGCCTGGATTTTGGTCACATCCGCTCGTCATATGCCCCGTGCAACTGGGTGTTTTCGCAAGGCTGGATGGGCCAATATTATCCCGTATCCTGTTGATTTCTATTACAAAGGTGATGAGACACTTTCACCGCCTCTAAGCCTCACCACAGGCTTGTCGCTGGCAAGCAGCGCCTTGCATGAATGGCTTGGCTTGTTCATGTACTCCATAACAAACAAGACAAGCACTTTCCTCCCTGCACCGTGATGTTTGCTGCCAATGAGCAGCTATGGCAAAAGGTTGTAAGCAGCAAACTTCACCAGATGCGGAAAAATTAGCTCCATGACTATACCGGCAAGGCTGAGCACATTCCTATTTACAGCGATTCTGATAACAGGATTATCAACGGTGGCACAGGCCGCTACAATTCCTCCACCACCACCATTTGATGAATGGCTTGCCGAGTTGCGCGATGAAGCCATATCCAAAGGACTGAATTCTGACATCGTTGATCTGGCCCTGAAAGATGCCAAACCTATTGCGCGGGTTTTGGAACTTGATCGCCGTCAGCCGGAATTTACCCTGACGTTCTGGAAATACCTTTCCAATGCCATAAGCGACAAACGTATTAAACGAGGCAGGGAACTACTGGCAGAACACGGTCCTTTACTGGAACAGGTTGCCAAAAAGTTTGGTGTACAGCCACGATTTCTGGTTGCTTTCTGGGGACTGGAGACAAATTTCGGTCAGTACTTCGGTAAAATTCCGGTTGTCGGGTCGCTGGTCACGCTGGCCCATGATCGCAGACGCGCCAAATTCTTCCGTGCCCAATTACTGGCAGCCCTTGAGCTGATGAGCAAAGGCGATATGCCTGTTGATGTCGGCGGATCCTGGGCCGGTGCCATGGGCAACTTTCAATTCATCCCGACGACCTATCGCGACTTCGCCGTTGATGGCGATGGGGATGGCAAGCGCGACCTGTGGAACAATCTGTCAGACGCGTTTTCCTCGGCGGCCAATTATTTGTCCAAATCGGGCTGGAACATAGACCGGACCTGGGGACGTGAGATCAAATTACCCAAGGGTTTTGATTTGGCCCTGATTGATCCAAAAATCAAAAAATCGCTTAAAGAATGGCAAGCACTGGGCGTTCGCCGCGCCGATGGCAGAAACTTGCCTGTGGTTGCCATAGAAGGCTCGCTTGTTCTGCCTGCCGGGCACAAGGGACCAGCCTTTATTATCTATTCAAATTTCAACTCAATCATGACGTGGAACCGCTCAACGTTTTATGCCATTGCCATCGGCCATCTTGCCGACAGGTTTATGGGGCAGGGGGGGGTGTTAACCCCACCGCCAGTAAATGAAATTGCGTTGTCGCGCGACAATGTTATTGAAATCCAGAACCTGCTAACAGCCAAAGGGTTTGATACGAATGGGGTCGACGGCATGATTGGCCCCATGACCCGCAAAGCTGTGCGGTCTTTCCAAGCCAAAGTTGGCATACCTGCAGACGGCTACCCATCTATGGAATTGCTTGAAAAACTACGGAAATATTAAGAAATCTGGTGCACATTGATGCATTTACAGACATACGGAATAAACCATATTGATGAATACATTTTTGAAATCCGGAAGCCTTAAATTTATTGTCTGCCTGTGTGCAGCTACACTTTTGAGCGCCTGCGCAGAAACCCAGTTTCTGGTGCACACAGCCAAGCGCGTCAATAAGGAACAAGCCGACGATACTTACGGTAAAGGAATATACAAAATCGGCAATCCGTATCAGATTTATGA
Organism: Rhodospirillales bacterium; assembly: GCA_018664265.1. GTDB lineage: Bacteria > Pseudomonadota > Alphaproteobacteria > Rhodospirillales > Casp-alpha2 > JABJOR01. The sequence goes on along the minus strand of JABJOR010000483.1, from coordinate 5,052 downwards.
TGTCTGGTATTACCCGGAAGTCAATTATGATTACGACGAAACTGGTATTGCGTCTTGGTACGGCCCTAATTTTGACGGTAAGAAAACGGCAAATGGCGAGATCTACAACATGAACGATCTGACGGCGGCGCATAAGACTTTGCCGCTACCAAGCTGGGTTGAAGTCACCAATCTGGACAACGGACGAAAAATCAAACTTCGCCTCAATGACCGCGGCCCCTATGCCAAGGGCAGGATTATCGACATTTCACGCCGTGGCGCACAGCTTCTGGGATTTCAAGATCAAGGGACAGCCAAGGTTCGAGTTAAAATTCTAGCCCAGGAAAGCCGAGAATTGGCAGCCCGAATGCGAGGTCAGGCAACCATTCAGGAAGTTGGCTCACCAATTACGGTAGACAGTCTTCCAAAGGCCTCGGTCAATGCTGAATCGCTTGATCCACCACCGGGTGCTAATGTGTCAAATCAACCCGTAACGGAAACTCAGGTTGTTTTGACACAGCCCGAGCCTGTTGCCGCCCAAGAAACGACTGTTCAGCCTTCCAGTAACACTGTTGAAACTGTGCCATTCGGTAACACCAGCATATTTGTTCAGGCTGCATCCTTTACGAACTACGAAAATGCCCTTAGAGCACAAGCCATCCTGTCTCAGGTTGCTGATACAAAAATTACACAGGTACTGGTTAATGGTGTAGATTTTTACCGTGTCAGAATTGGGCCGCTTTCAGAAGTAGGGCAAGCTGACGCCTTGCTGGAGCAGGCTATCGGATCGGGATACCCTGATTCACATATCATTGTCGACTAACGAATAAACAGGCGAAATTATGAGAATTCCCACAATCCTATCAAAACCCTTCTGCCTGTTAAGCATTGCGCTTACCCTGAGCTTGCTGATCATCTCAGGAACCGCGCAAGCCATTGAGACCAATGCCCGCGAAGCCGTGATCATTGACGCGACAACAGGCCGTGTCCTGTTCAATAAAAACGGCGACGCGCGGATGCCACCAGCATCTATGAGCAAGCTGATGACCACACATATGGTTTTCTCCCGTCTTAAAGAAGGTAGCTTGTCGCTCGAAGACACATTCCGTGTCAGTGAGAACGCCTGGCGAAAAGGCGGAGCAAAAAGCGGTAGTTCCACTATGTTTCTGGAACCCAACAAACGGGTTACGGTTGAGCAACTGCTGCGTGGGATTATCGTTCAATCCGGCAATGATGCCTGTATTGTCATCGCCGAAGGAATTTCTGGCAGCGAGCCGGCTTTTGCCGAAGGCATGACGGCGGAAGCCCTGGAACTTGGCATGACAGGTAGCCATTTTGCCAATTCAACTGGCTGGCCACATCCTGATCAGTATATGACAGCCTCGGACCTTGCACATCTGGCTCTGAATACCATTACAAATTTCCCGGAATACTATCATTATTACAGCGAAACCGAATTTACCTATAACGGCATTCGCCAACGCAACCGCAACCCCTTGCTTTACAAAGGCATTGGTGCCGACGGACTTAAAACAGGGCATACCAATGAAGCTGGTTATGGTCTGACCGCCAGCGCCGTTCAGAACAACCGCAGGATCATCATTGTGGTCAACGGCCTGGAAAGCAAGAAACAACGTTCCTCGGAATCCGAGCGCCTGATGGATTGGGCCTTTCGTGAATTCAACAACTACGATTTGCTGAAAGAAGGTGACAGAATATCAGAAGCCGAAATCTGGCTTGGTACAGCAGGGCGGGTGTCCTTGATCAGCAGCCAGGATTTGACCATAACACTGCCGCGTAAATCTCGCAGAGGTATGAAAGTCACCGTGCGTTATGAAGGCCCCATTCCAGCCCCTATCCGGGCAGGAACCCCAATTGCTGAACTTGTGGTTACGGCACCAGATGAAGAACCCATCATTATTCCACTGCTTGCCGGTGAAGATGTTGGTACACTAGGGTTAATCGGGCGGCTTGGTGCTGCTATCGATTTTCTGGTCTGGGGTGAATCCGGCGGAGACCCTATCTGAGGTTCTTGTGATGGCAACAGGCAAATTTATCACATTTGAAGGCGGTGAGGGCAGTGGCAAGTCAACACAGGTCACACGGCTACTTGAATGGCTGGAGGATCGTGGCATTGATGCCATTCGAACCAGAGAGCCGGGTGGTGCTCCATCGGGCGAAGTCATTAGAAGATTGCTGGTAGAAGGCGACACGGATCGCTGGCAACCGGTTACCGAAATCTTGCTGCATTACGCCGCACGGACCGAACACCTGTCTCGCACGGTGGTTCCAGCGCTTGAGGCCGGGACATGGGTGGTAAGTGACCGTTTTGCCGATTCAACATTTGCCTATCAAGGCTACGGCCATGGCTTTGATCAGGATGTTATCAACCAGATACACACAGCCTGTGTAGGGGACTTGTCCCCGGATTTGACCCTTATCCTCGATATTTCAGTTGAGACAGGTCTAAGCCGTGCGCAAGATCGCGATCAGGGGGAAGATCGCTATGAACGCATGGGACGAGATTTCCATAAACGTGTCAGAGCCGGGTTTCTTGATATAGCGACAAAAGACAGCGCCCGCTGCAAGGTTATAAATGCCGAACAGACCGTGGAAGATGTGTTTTCAGACATCCAGTCTGTCGTAAACGCCCAGTTGGGACTATCCCTATCATGAGTGCGAGAGATGATGACGATCAGGGGCCGCTTCAGCCGCGTGAAAATGACTACCTGATTGGCCACGAACAGGCCGAAGCAGACCTCAAGGCTGCATTTCACAGCGAAAAGCTGGCCCACGCATGGCTGATGACAGGCCCCAGAGGTATCGGCAAGGCCACATTGGCTTATCGATTTGCCCGGTATGTCCTCAAAAACAGTCAGGCCAGTGACGCCGAAAGTGAAATTATAACGGCTGGTGCAGGGCTTTTTGGGGAAGAATTACCAGCTACAGATAACAATGCTACTGATACAGGTGAGGGGCTTTACCTGCCGCCGGATGACCGGGTTTTCATGCGCACGGCCTCCATGGGCCACGCCGATTTGATGAGCATCGAACGGCAATGGAAAGACGATAAGCAAGTCCAGCGCAAAACCACGATCGCCGTTGATGATGTGCGCAAGGTCGGTGGTTTTATGCGCATGACGCCCGCCGAAGGTGGATGGCGGGTAGTGATTGTCGATGCCGCCGACGAGATGAACCACAATGCAGCCAATGCCTTGTTAAAAGTTCTGGAAGAGCCGCCAGTGCGCTCGTTGCTGCTACTTGTCGCGCACAATCCCGGACGGTTGCTGCCAACGATCCGCTCACGCTGTCGAAAATTGCCTGTCAGTGCTCTGAATGATGCTAATGTCACCACGCTTTTGGGGCGTTACGCAACCATGATACCGGATCACGACAAAAAGACCCTGATTGATCTGGCACAGGGCAGTATTGGCAAAGCGCTTGACCTGGCAGCCGGGGGTGGGCTGGATGTGTATGACGAACTGAACGCTGTGTTGGGCGAATTACCTCAGCTCGATGCTGTGAAATTACACAAGCTCGGCGATAAGCTGGCACGCAAGGAAAACGAAGCCTCTTTTCGAATGGCCTGTGAGTTACTGCAATTCAGCCTTTCGAAAGTCATCCGATGTGCAGCCACGAACCAGAGTGAAGACAACAGCAATCCACTTATTTCAAGGCTTTCAGGACTTGCAACGCTTGATCGTTGGCTGGAGGTGTGGGAAAAGGTTTCCCACCTGATTGATCGAAGTGATGCAGCTAACCTTGATCGCAAACAGGTTACGCTTAATATCTTTCATGCGCTTGCAAAAACAGTGACACACTGACACCATCAAGCGCCTTAAATTACGGATGATTGCTACATGGCCGACAACAAGCGGTATTACATTACGACGCCAATCTATTATGTGAATGACGCGCCCCACATCGGGCATGCATACACAACGCTTGCTTGCGATGTACTGGCCCGTTTCAAGCGCCTAGACGGGTATGATGTGCATTTCCTGACCGGCACAGACGAGCACGGCCAAAAGGTTGAGACATCCGCCGCCGCCGCCGGAATTGCCCCAAAGGATTTTACCGATAAAGTTTCCCAGAATTTCCGCGATCTGGCTGATTTCATGGGTTTTTCCAACGATGATTTTATCCGCACCACGGAAGAACGCCACAAGAAATCCTGTCAGGCAATTTGGCAACGTCTGATCGACAATGACGAAATCTATCTGGGCTCCTATAAAGGGTGGTACGCCATTCGTGATGAGGCCTATTACGGTGAAGACGAGCTAACCACCAATGCCGAAGGCAAAAAAGCCGCGCCATCGGGCGCCGAGGTGGAGTGGGTGGAAGAGCCAAGCTATTTCTTCCGGTTGTCTAACTGGGGCGACAAGCTGCTTAAATATTACGAAGACCATCCGGATTTCGTGCTGCCCAAGACCCGTCTTAACGAGGTCACAAGCTTTATCAAAGGCGGTTTGCGTGATTTGTCAGTATCGCGTACCAGCTTTAACTGGGGTATTCCGGTTCCCGGCGACGACAAACACATCATGTATGTCTGGCTCGACGCCCTGACCAACTATATCACAGCAGCCGGGTTCCCTGATACGGACAGCGAAAGCTATCAAAAGTACTGGCCTGCTGATTTGCACATGGTGGGCAAGGATATCTTGCGCTTTCATGCAGTGTACTGGCCTGCGTTCCTGATGGCTGCGGACCTTGCACCACCAAAACGGGTCTATGCCCACGGCTGGTGGACCAACGAAGGCGAAAAGATTTCAAAATCGGTTGGCAATGCCATTGATCCCCTGGACCTGATCGCCGAGTTCGGTCTGGATCAGGTGCGTTATTTCCTGATGCGGGAAGTACCTTTTGGCAACGACGGTGATTATTCGCGCACAGCAATGATCCAGCGCACCAATGCAGACCTCGCCAATGATTTTGGCAATCTTTCCCAGCGTGTGCTGTCCATGGTGTTCAAGAATTGCGACGCAGCGATCCCTGCACCACAAGCCTTTACGGATGAAGACAATGCCATGCTTGAGCAATGTTATGATCTGCTGGACAAGTTGCGGACGGAAT
>JABJOR010000482.1 GCA_018664265.1 Rhodospirillales bacterium | reverse complement strand
GCCAAAAAGGATACAGTCGGTAAAGAAGCACTTGCTGCATCAACAGGAAAGCCTGCGAAAGAGCCTTCTATAAAGGCTTCTGCAAAACCGAAGAAAAAAGATACAAAACCTGTATCCGGATCTTCTGTTGATACAGATTACTCAGCAAAAGACATTGAAATTTTGGAAGGACTTGAGCCCGTGCGTCGACGTCCGGGGATGTATATTGGTGGGACAGATAGTCATGCCATGCATCATCTGGCGGCGGAAATAATTGATAACTCTATGGATGAGGCCGTCGCAGGACATGCCAGCCGTATCGAATTTGAGCTGAAACCCGGCAATATTATCAGCATTACTGATAACGGTCGTGGCATTCCTACTGATCAACACCCGAAATTTAAGGATAAATCCGCTCTGGAAGTCATTTTGACGACCCTGCATTCCGGTGGCAAGTTTGATGGCAAGGCGTATGAAACATCCGGTGGTTTGCATGGTGTGGGCTTAAGTGTCGTAAATGCGTTGAGTGAGTGGTTGCGTGTCGAAGTCGCAAGAGACAAGAAAGTTTGGCAACAAGATTATGCTTTTGGAGCTCCAACGAGCAAACTGAATGACCTGGGAGCTACCAATAACAGGCGTGGCACGACGATTTCCTTTAAACCAGATAGCGGGATATTTGGTGAAGGCAGCCTGTTTGAGCCTGCATTATTGTACCGTATGGCACGCTCGAAAGCCTATCTTTTCCGTGGCGTAGAAATTCGTTGGTCTTGTGATCCGGAACTTCTGGAAAAAGATGACAAAACGCCGGAAAAAGCCAATTTGCATTTCCCGGGTGGGCTTATTGATTTTCTCAAGGCAACAATGGAAGGGCGTCGGGTGCTGACGCCGGAACCATTCTCTGGCCTGGCCAAGATGAATGGTACTGGTAAAGCTGAATGGGCTATAGCATGGCCCCTGGATGAAGAGCCTTATTTCAGCTCCTATTGTAACACGGTCCCTACTCCGCTTGGTGGAACGCATGAGTCTGGATTTCGCTCCGGTATGCTGCGAGCCTTAAAGAACCACGCAGAATTATTGAATTTTAAACAGGCTTCAAAGATTACGGCGGATGATCTCATTGGTGGTTCTGGAGCGATGTTATCGGTATTCATCCCTGAGCCTCAGTTTCAGGGCCAGACAAAGGAAAAACTGGTTTCTGTATCAACCATGAAAATGGTTGAAAACATCGTACGGGATAATTTTGAGCATTGGTTATCGGCTGATCCTGAAACAGCCCGTGCCATACTTGATCATACTCTGGAACGCGCGGAACAACGTCTGCGTAAACGCCAGGATAAGCAAACCAAACGACAATCAGCTACGCGACGTTTACGGCTTCCCGGCAAGCTCTCTGATTGCACACGCAGCACATCAGAAGGCACTGAGGTCTTCCTGGTGGAGGGCGATTCAGCTGGTGGCTCAGCCAAACAAGGCCGCAGGCGTGATACCCAGGCTGTTTTACCCCTTCGTGGCAAGATTTTGAACGTTGCCAGTGCGACGCGTGATAAAATGATGGCCAATCAGGAGCTGAAGGATTTGATCGAGGCTCTGGGGTGTGGCACAGGATCATCTTTTGATGTGGAAAAGCTACGCTATGAAAAAGTCATCATCATGACCGATGCGGATGTTGATGGGGCACATATTGCTGCATTGTTGATAACGTTTTTCTTTAAAGAAATGACGCAACTTATTGAAAATGGTAACTTATATATTGCTATGCCACCGCTTTACCGGATCACTCAGGGCTCAAAAATGATTTATGCCCGCGACGATGACCATAAAGATGAATTACTGGAAACAGAGTTTAACGGGCGTGGAAAAATTGAGATCAGTCGCTTCAAGGGGTTGGGTGAAATGCCACCTCAGCAATTAAAAGAAACCACTATGGACCCTGAAAAGCGTACTTTGATCAGAGTTACTGTGCCTATGGGAACTGACGCTGAAGATGTTCGTGATTTCCGCACGACCAGTCAGCTTGTTGAAACATTAATGGGCAAGAAACCAGAAAAACGTTTTGCCTATATTCAAGAGCATGCACAATTTGTTGAACAGATAGATGTGTGATCTTTCTTGAAATTCTAAAAAAACTGACAGATCATAGAGTTATGCCACATATTTTGCGCAAGCATGGTTTTTTGTTTAATGTACTGATTTTACTTTCGGTATTAGTTCTGTCGGCATGTGCGTCCCCTTTAATTATGGCGCAACGGTTTGAATCTATATCTACCTCTGTTCATTCTTTTAATTCTGCCGCAAGTGACGGGATTGTTCGAATAGAAATTCACGGAAATCCATTTGAAAATAATACAGAGGCATTCAAATCTTTCGTGGCACAGGAATTTGAGGGATCGTATATCGGTCACCCTGCCCGGTTTTCTATAAATGATAGCCATGAAGATTTTGGCAATACAAGAATTGTAATCTATTTCCAACCTGCACGGGGTATTAATCGAAACACTATATGTGACCCTGATAGAGCACCTGATCCTTCAATTATGGAAAAACTGTCCGGCATCAAAGCTTCAGCAGCGTTCTGTGTCCGTCACTCCAGCCGTACATATGTCACCGTTAAAGGTTCCATGCCACAAACATATGATGATCTATACTTCGCAGATTTTATTAAGAGCATTGCCCGCAACGTTATTCCAACTGCCCGTGGTGGTGAAGCAACGAGATGTATGATTGAAATTTGTTAATGTGTTATATTGTTGCATTTTGTGGCAATATGTGGCAAATAACAACCCGTGGGTGATTTGAGCACATCACTTCCCTTTCCAATAACAATAAAGATGGTCCATGGAATTTAATAAAAAAATACGCATATTCGGTAGAACACGGGCTCTAGAGGCTGAGCTCAGTGACTTTCTGGATAAAATATCCACATCCGCATTAATCTTTAAACATGCTATTGATATTTATTTGCGCGATGGCGCTACTGATGAATTTAATGAAAAACTTGCCCACGTTAACAGCATGGAAAGTGAAGCAGATCAATTGCGCCGGGATATCGAGCGTCAATTGTACGCTCATACGCTTATACCGGAAAGCCGGGGTGATGTGCTTGGGTTGATTGAGAATCTCGATAATATCATCAATATGCTTGAAGGGGCGCTCTGGAATTTCTCCATTGAGACGCCTGAAATCAGGGAAGAATTCCATTCAGACTTTCGGTCATTGACAGAAATGTCCGTGTTGGCTGTTGAGCATTTGGTGACTGCTTCCCGGGCATTCTTTGTGAATGTGGACGATGCAAATAACCATACCCATAAAGTTATGTTCTATGAAAAAGAAACAGACAAAATCAGCACCAAACTTAAACGGGCTATTTTTGCCTCTGATCTGGATTTAGCCCATAAGGCCCATGTTCGAAATTTTGTTGAACATGTTGATAACGTAGCAGATGCCTCTGAAGACGTAGCGGACCGGTTGGCCATTTATATTATCAAACGCACTGTGTAACGAGGGTATACAGTGGACGTATCAATAATTATTTTCCTGACCAGCGGCTTGTTTCTAGGATGGGCGCTTGGTGCAAATGACGCCGCCAATGTTTTTGGAACGGCAGTTGGCAGCCGTATGGTGCGGTTTTCAACGGCCGCGATTATATGCAGTGTTTTTGTCGTTATCGGCGCCGTTGCCAGTGGTTCAGGCGCTGCTTCAACTCTTGGTAAACTGGGTGCAATATCGGCTCTGCCGGGTGCATTTATGGCGGCATTGTCTGCCGGGTTCTCTGTTTATTTAATGACCAAAGCAGGTATTTCTGTTTCAACCACACAGGCTATTGTTGGTGCTATTATTGGTTGGAATATGTTCACCAATACACCGACAGATCATGCGTCCCTGACCAAAATTGTCAGCACCTGGGTTATTTGTCCAATTCTGTCTGCTGTTATTTCGGCAATTTTGTTCAAGTCGGTAACGACAATTGTAAGACGTTCTAATTTACACCTGTTGCGTACAGATGCTTATACCAGATTAGGTCTGATCGTTGCCGGTGCCTTTGGGGCGTACTCTCTGGGCGCAAATAATATCGGTAACGTGGTCGGGGTCTTTATCCCCTCCTCGCCTTTTACTGATTTTTCAGTTGCCGGATTGTTTACCCTGACATCTATTCAGCAACTCTTTCTGGTTGGTGCCATTGCCATTGCTGTGGGTGTTATAACGTATTCAAAACGCGTTATGATGACTGTTGGGCGTGATTTGATGCCGCTATCCCCAATTGGG
>JABJOR010000481.1 GCA_018664265.1 Rhodospirillales bacterium | reverse complement strand
CGTCCAGATCGGATCGGTCATAAATCGGCCCCCAGTCTTCTGTCACATCATAAAGTGCAACCAGTCCCTTTGACTGGTTCGGAATGCCTAGTCCTTCAAACCGTTGGGCCATGCGCGATACCTGCGCTGTCCATTGATCGGTGAAGCCCGCCTCGAAAGCATCGGGATCGACCCAAATCTTGGGATCACATTCCGGGTCTTCGCTGCCGATTAATATGTGATTACCGATTTCCGGGCGGCTGTAGCACGCGATATCACTGTCGGAGTAAATATAGCCTTCGTTTTCATAATCAAACCCGTTTGGTGCCGGAACATGGGCGACTTCATGGCGCAAGGCTCGTGTCGATATCTTCATGGAGTCTGTAACGCCAGCCATGTCGTTGATCTTGGCGGAATGTGGTCCTGCTACATTTACAACAATCGGGGCATTAATTGTGGTGCCATCGGCCAGCGTAACACCGCTGACGCGGCCACCGCTTTGCTCAATAGCGGTAACTTCGGCATTAAAGATGTACTCCCCACCAGCGCGTTTAAATGCATCATAGACATTTCGGGCAGAAAGTTGCGGATCACTGACATATCCACCATCAGGGAAGAATATAGCTCCTGTTACTGTCCTGCCTGTTGATTCTCCAAACTTTGGATCATCATGGCGACGCGGTGGATGGTATTCATTGGTATCAATAATAGGGAATCGGGCTTTCAGGGTTTCTGTATCCCAGTCTTCAATGGGGACATTCAGCTTGCCCATCAATTCTTTAGCATGGGCCATATAACCATTTTGTTCGGTCTTGAGCACGACACACCCAGTGTTCCGGTATACGGCAAGTCCTTCATCATTGTCCGCGTTCAGGTGTTCACGCCAGTTACGCCAGTAATTGATGCCGTCATAGGCGATGGCAGAGCCATCCATGGTCGAGTAATAAGACCGGATAATTGCGCATGATCCAGCCGTTGATCCGTATCCTGCCGCAGGCAGCTTGTCGATACCTAGGGTTTTAATGCCTTTTCGGGCGAGCTCGTACGCGACGGATGTGCCGATAATACCGGCACCAATAACAATGGCGTCATAAGATTTATTTTGTGATGTCATTCGCAAACGTTCCTTCAGGATTGACTGGGGCAAAGCATGCTGCGCTTACCATCCATATATTCATCGATAATGATCTGCATGCGCGCATTGTCAAAGCTTGCATCGTGACCGCCGTGGACTGTATTGATCGGGAAGGTTTTCATTCTTTGCAGGCTTTCGCGAAACAGTTCCGGGACAGAGTGATAAAGGTGATCATAAAGATCTCCATCATAAAGCGTGTCGCCGGTAAACATGATTCCGGTTTTTTCCTCCCACAGGGCGATTGAGCCGGGGGAGTGTCCGGGAAAGTGGATGACCTGAAACGTGCGATTACCCAGATCAATAATATCGCCTTCATCGACTTCGTTGGTCAAAGGTGCAGCCTGAACGCACCATGTATCAATATCAAATTCGCTATAGGGTGTTGCCTTGACGTATTGGGCTTCCATCAGGTTTGCCGTTGTGGCTTCGCGTGTGGGATTGGCGAATATGTCTGCTTCCGCGGGATGACCACAGCGAGAATCAAATTGATGTAGCCCGCCAGAATGATCATGGTGGCTGTGGGTACAAATGGCGATAACGGGGCGCTCGGTGATTTCTGTTATTTCCTCAGCGATAGGGCGTAGACCCAACCCTGTATCAATAACAAGATCACAGTCACGTCCGCGAACGTGCCAGATGTTGCAACGCCATTCATCGGATATCTGACTTTCCAGAATTAAGGAGACATCATCATCGAGTTTTTGAATTTCATACCAGCTGTCGCTGCTCATGGTTTTATCCTAATTTTCTGAAACGCCGCCCTGTTCCTTGCGCATTTTAATGAAGGCATCAAGTTCTTCATCTATGGCAGGATCAAGAGGAGGGGTTTCATAGTTATCGAGTAGATCCTTGTAGATTTCGTGGGCGCGCTGGGTTGCATTTTTTGAACCTTTATCAGTCCAGTTCTCAAAGTTACTCCAATCAGACAGGATCGGCGAATAGAATGCGTTCTCGTATCGTTCAATTGTGTGCTGGGTGCCAAAAAAATGCCCGCCGGGGCCGACTTCATCGATGACATCAACCGCTAGCGAATCCGGGTCTGTTGCCAGTGGCTGTAGAAATTCTGACATCATCTGCAGCATCTCGGCGTCGATGATGACTTTCTCGAAAGACGCACACAGACCGCCTTCTATCCATCCGGCGCCGTGCATCATCATATTGCAATGCCCCAGCATACAGGCCCAGATTGTCATTTGGGATTCATAAACCGCCTGCGCATCCGGTGCATTGGAGGCATTCACATTGGATGCCCGGTAAGGAAGATTGTAGCGCCGTGCCAGTTGTCCACCGATTATGGTGGCTTTCGTATGCTCCGGTGTACCAAAGGCGGGAGAGCCTGATTTCATATCCACGTTCGAGGTGAATCCGCCATAAACACAGGGCGCACCGGGGTTGACCATTTGTATAAAGGCAAGCCCGGCCAAAGCTTCTGCATTTTGTTGAACCAGAGCGCCAGCCAGTGTCACAGGGGCCATGGCACCGGATAAGGTGAATGGTGTGATAATGACAGGTTGATTGCGCAGAGCCATTTCCATGGTGCCCTGAAGCATCGGTGTGTCGTATTGCAGAGGCGAATTCGCATTGACGACGGTGAAAATGCTGGGTTGCGTGTTGAGCTGTTCTTCATTCAGGCCATGGGCAATGCGCGCCATTTCGATGCAATCAAGCATGCGCTCGCGTCCAAGGGCATAGCCAAGGGCTGCCTTGTCGGTCAGCCGCGTTACCCCCTGAAAAGCATCCAGATGGCGAATCCTTGGGGGGATGTCTGTGGGTTCTACCGGATATCCCGGAGCCATGTGAATAATATTCAGGCTCTGGGCCAGCTTCAGGAAATTGCAATAATCGTCAAAGGTGCCTGTGCGTCTGGGGATGTCCAGTGCCGAAACATTGGGCGGGCTTGCGACCATGGCAAAATTCATAACGTTACCGCCCCAGGTCATATTATGATCCGGGTTTCGGGCATGCATGGTAAATTCGGATGGTGCTTTGACGATGTGCTCAATGATCAAACCACGGGGGAAGCGGACCCGTGCGTTGCTTTCATCGACTTCGGCTCCGGCTTGTTTGAGGACCACCCGGGCTTCCGGCAATAAGAATGCAATGCCGGTTTCTTCCAGAACTTTCAGGGATGCGTTGTGGATGTCTTCAACCTGATCATCCGTGATGAACTTGAACGGCGGAAAGGGGTTACGCACCGTGCGCCAGGGAAGCTGGTTAAAGGTGGAGCCTGTACTTTCTGCAGATTGCCTGTTGCGTTTTCTTCTTCCACTTTTTCGCCCAAGACCGGATGCACTATCTGACATTATTCCCTGCTTAATTTATTTCTCCAGATAGACATATAGTATCAAATTGGCTGACAGGGGAATCACATTTATTTTTTTGACGAGATTATTTAATTTGCAGGCCCGCCTTTCGGAGGCAAAATTGATGGACGGACCTGCGGGTATTTATTGTTTAAACGCTTCAATGCCAAGGTTCAGGATAACTTCGTCACTGATGCCGGGAAGGCCAAAGGTTATACCAAAGTCAGAGCGATTGATGGCGCCACTGGCTGACCAGCCTGCGATTTCTTTCTTGTTAAACGGATGGACGCCAATTTTCATTAATGTTGCATCAAGGGTAATGGATTTGGTTACACCGACCATGGTCAGATCCCCTGTTATCTTACCGACATTATCACCAGTTTGTTCCAGTTTTGTGGAAACGAAGGTTATTTCCGGAAATTCAGCCGCATTGAAGAAATCCGGTGATTGCAAGTGGGCGTCACGTTTGGGGTTGTTGGTATTGATGGACGTAACATCCAGAGTAACGCTGACT
>JABJOR010000480.1 GCA_018664265.1 Rhodospirillales bacterium | reverse complement strand
TTGTGCTGCAATTTCCTGTGCGGCCCGGATACCAGATACATAGGCACCGTGGCAGGTGCCTTGGGCTTCATAGACCGTCGCTTCGCCTGCAAAAAACAGACGCTCATCGACATTTTTTGCCAGATTGGCGCGTTGGTGGAACTGACCGGGCTTAGCGGCGGCATAAGCCCCACGGGTCCAGGGCTCCGTCGTCCAGGCCGTTACAATGGAACGGCTTACGTGCTTACGGATGTCATTACCAAACACCTCGGAAATTCTGTCGACGGCAAAATCATGGCCCGCTTGTTGGCCCTGTTTTTCGAGCCATACCGCCTGACGTCCACCATGTTCTACAGCGCAATAATTATGCCCCATGACACTGGCTTCAATGAATGCTGAATCGTCCGTTCCATTGCCATCGTCGTTCCATACACTGTAAACTCCCCGGCCATCCGGACCGAAAATGTCTTCGTCAAAGTAAATGCACATCTTGTTTTCCGTGCCGATCGGCACACCGTGAATGGCGTCCATTTTCCAATCCGGCAGCCCCGGTGTGAAAAGGATATCGCCCGCACCCAAAATGCCGGTTGATACTGTGATCAGAGCAGTACGACCTTTGATCGATCCCTTCGGTGTTTCCACGGAAACACCACGCCCTGACCAGTCGATGCGATCAGCACGGGTATTCAACGATACAGGAACATCTGCGCCCCAAGCCGCAACCAGATTACCATAGCCCTTCTGCACAGGGACTGAACAGCCGCCTTTGGCATCGGCAACATCTGCACATGAAACCTCATCCGCATCACGCGTCCAGACGGAAGAAATGTTGGTCAGAATCGGCGCTATAAATTCATGTTCAAGATCGATGATATCGCTGACGGCGATATCCTGACCGCTTTTACTGGCCTCTACAATTGCGTTGTAACTATCGTCTCCAAACTGCATGCATTCGGCTTGTTGTGCATCGTCCAATGGTGCTCCGTTGCGATAGTATTTTATCAATGACTCATCGAAGTGATTATGATCGCCCACTTTGAAACCCAATTGGTTAGCAATGGGGAGGAATGTATCCTGCGCACCTTCCAAAATGGTGCAGCCAAGGTCAAACCATACTCCGGGGGCGACCTCCTCGGAATAAGCGCGTCCGCCGATGCGGTGTGAACCTTCGATCACCGTATACGTCAGGCCGAGCCGCGTCAGTTCCTTGGCAGCGGATAAACCAGACGCGCCTGCGCCGATAATAATGGCATCTTTTTCCACGGACATAAGCGTCTCTTTCTTATAAATTATCAAACTTTTAGGAGACATTATATAGAATCAATAGGATCAATCACCCACAATAGTCATACAGAGTCAAAAACCTCAATGCCCGCTCTGGATCATAAATTGCCCTTTTGGGGCGCCTAATTCTTAATCCGCTCTACTCGCCCCAGGCAATAATATTAGAGAACAATGTCTGCTTACCCCCAAATTGCGGTCATGCAATGAGGCTGCCAGTGATCGTCGCGAATAGCCGTATGTGGACATTACAGAAACAACCAGCATCTTATATTTGCAGGGAATTGTTAGACAAGCGACGGGAAGTTATTTGGTTGTGCTATTGGTGATTTAAGGACACATTTTACTTTTAAATAGCCAAACCAGCTATATGATTATCCAAGTAAACTAAACAATAATCATTCAGGTGATCAGGCTATGATTTCTGTCAAACGGGTTGTGTTAGATGTTCTCAAGCCACACCACCCCAATGCACTGGAATTTTCTCAAACTATCGCCGAAGTCGGTCCGGACTATCGTGTCCATTTGACAGTCATTGAGGTGGACGAGAACACCGAAACTGTACGGGTTGTGGTGGAGGGGAACGCAATTGATTTTGAAGCCATTCAAACAGCTATCAGTAAACTGGGTGGTTCACTTCACAGCATTGATGAAGTTGAAGTCCAAGGGGGACCTGACAATATTTAGAAGGTAGGGGCGTGTGGACCTGTTAAAACAAGCAAGTTATTTACTGCGAATTACACGTACCCATGGTATTGCCCGTCGCTATTTTGTCGTAAATGGTTTTGATGGCGCACTTACCATGCTTGGCCTTAATCTTGGGTTTCTTGTTAGCACACCTACTGAACTTTCTGTGATTATCAGCGTTTGCCTGGGCGCAGCCATTGCCCTGGGAATGAGCGGTTTAAGTAGTGCCTATGTAAGTGAATCGGCTGAACGACGCCGAGCTTTAACAAAGCTGGAAGCGGCGATGGTAACAAATTTACAGGAAAGCTCTCATGGTGAAGCCGCGCGCTGGGTTCCAATGTTAATAGCATTAGTCAATGGCTCTGCACCCCTTACAATATCATTAATTATTCTGACACCATTATGGTTATCAAATGCCGGATTTCGCCTGCCACTTTCTCCTCTATATGCCGCCATTATCATCGCCTTAATGCTTATCTTTTTACTTGGAGCTTATCTTGGTCGAATTTCTGGTGTCTCATGGCTACGAAGTGGCATCCAGACTCTATCTGTAGCTCTGGTGACGGCAGCACTTATCTATTTTTTTGCAGGCGCATAAACTGATGCAATCAGTAACGATCTGCAGAAAGTAATTTATCCGTCGAAAAGTGTTTGGTGTGTTTTATAGATTTAAATTCGAGAATATCTGTTTTGAGTCACCAATAGAAGTGTGACCTCAACCGGTCACTGCAACACAGCTGTTAAATTTGTCTGCTGGCGTTTCAAATTGCAATGTCTTACTTGGTCGTTCGTTTAACTGGCGTGCAACTTTGTTTAGATGGGTCTCAGGTTTACTCCAGAACATTAACCAATGCGACAGGAACATTCGCACGTATGATGGAGGCGACGCGATTTAATAACGCGAGCCGAGGATACGAAGCTCTGCTAACAAGCCGCACTTTCCTCTTTGCGATGCCTGAAGGTTCTTCGCGCATTACAACTTGATCACCAAGCCAGCTAACCGAGGATGCTGTTAATGCTGGTGCCAACGTCACACCATTTCCCGACGCAACGAGAGACAACAGTGTTTCCATGCTGGTTTCCATGGTGTTGGAATTCGTAGCCCCCGTACTGAACTGGCAAACGTCCAACACCTGATCACGCAAACAGTGACCGTCGGATAATAGCAAAAGTTCTTCGTGCGATAACTCGCCAATACTCACTGTCTTCTGGTACGCGAGTGGATGCGCCTTTGAAAGAGCCACCCTGAAAGGTTCCTCGTACAAACAGATTTTACTCAGATGTGGATCATTTGGTTCTGTTGCAATGATTGCCCCGTCCAGCTTGCCGTCGACAACTTGTTTTTCCAGGTTGATTGTCATGCCTTCGATCAATGTCAGCAACACATCAGGAAGTTCCTGCCGAATGGTGGGCAAAATCAAAGGCGACAAATACGGCCCGATTGTAGCAATCATCCCAAGCCTGAAGGGGCCCTCGAAAGGTGATTGCGCGGATTGTGCCGTAGCGACGATCTCGTCGGATTGGATCACCAACTGTCGTGCCTGTGCAATAATCTGCTCTCCAATAGGCGTTATTTGAACAGACTTATTTGTCCGTTCGAACAAGACTACGCCGAGGAAGCCTTCCAGTTTCCGAATTTGCCCGCTAAGCGCCGGTTGACTGACATTACATGCCAATGCGGCGCGGCCGAAGTGCTTCTCATCGGCCACCGCGATCACATATCGTAAATCTCTAATGTTCATACAATAAGTATTGCTTATCGTTACCATAAGATCAATCGATTATACAAATACAAACCTTTTTGATAGTTTCCATTTGTCACAAACATAAACAGAAGGAAACAAGACAATGAGTAAATGCCCCTTTATGACGGCCGCGAATGGTAGCCCGATTTCTGATAACCAGAACAGTCTGACGGCTGGTCCACGTGGTCCAGTGCTCGTGCAGGACTGGCAGTTGTTTGAAAAGCATGCCCATTTCAACCGCGAGCGTATTCCCGAGCGTATTGTCCATGCCAAAGGGTCAGGTGCCTACGGCAAACTGACGATCACCAACGACATCACCAAATATACCAAAGCCAGCATTTTTGAAGTGGGTCAGGAAACCGAGTGTTTTATTCGGTTCTCCACCGTGGCTGGTGAAAAGGGTGCCGCGGATGCAGAACGTGACGTTCGTGGTTTTGCTGTGAAGTTCTATACCGAAGAAGGTAACTGGGACATTGTTGGCAACAATACGCCAGTGTTTTTCATCCGTGATCCATACAAGTTCATGGACTTTATTCACAGCCAGAAACGCGATCCCAGAACGAACCTGCGCTCGGGCACAATGCAGTGGGATTTCTGGTCACATGCACCAGAAGCGTTGCACCAGATCACCATTCTAATGTCTGATCGTGGTCAACCCGCCTCCTACCGTCATATGAATGGGTACGGTTCGCACACATACAGTCTGATCAATGACGAAGGTGAGCGGGTATGGGTGAAGTTCCATTTTAAAACGGATCAAGGACACCAGGTTAATTCCAACGATAAGGTGGCTGTGATCGTCGGTAATGATCGGGAAAGTCACCAACGTGATCTGGTCGAGGCGATTGACACCGGAAATTTCCCAAGCTGGACCTTGAAGGTGCAAATCATGACGGAGGCGCAAGCTAACGTGACATCATTTAATCCGTTTGACCTGACGAAGGTTTGGCCCCACAGCGAATTCCCGTTGATCGAGGTCGGCAGAATGGAGCTCAACCGCAACCCCGAGAACTACTTTGCGGAAGTGGAGCAGGCTGCATTTACATGTATTAGTTCCGACCTGATCTGACACTGCTCGCTTGAAAGAGCGAGAGTTACCAGTTTTGATGGTGGTGCAACCCAACCATCGAAAACTTAAAAAAGGTAACTCTCAT
>JABJOR010000479.1 GCA_018664265.1 Rhodospirillales bacterium | reverse complement strand
GATTGCACCGTGCAGGTGCCCAAGACCTCAATCGTCTGGTCAACCTTCACAACATTGATTGCGACTGGAGCCAGCGTGGTAAATTTATGGTGGCCACCAGTGACTATGCCACGAAGAATTTATATGCCACACAGGAATTTTTGAAGAACCTTGGCGAGCCTAGTGACCTGCTTGGGCGCGACGCTTTGGCTGAACGCTTGGGAACACGGTGTTATAAAATCGGGCTGTATTCTCCGGGAACATATTTGATGAACCCTGCTGCGCTGACCCGTGGCCTTGCGGCAAGTATGCCCGATAACGTTACAGTGTATGAAAACTCACCCATTCAGCAGATACAGTTTGGCAAAGAGATAATTGCCGAAACCCTTCAGGGTAAAATTACTGCGGGGGCTGCTATTGTTGCTGCTAACGGTTTCACGGAAAACTTCGGGTTTTATCGCCGCAAGCTTTTCAACGTGATGTCCTTTGCCAGTCTTACTCGTCCCCTGACAGAGGAACAGCAAACCCGGTTGGGTGGGACACGCGATTGGGGTGTGCATCCGGTTGGGGCTGCCGGGGCTACCATTCGACGGACACTGGATGAACGCATTTGGTTAAGGACATCCTTTCGCTACACCCCTGAGATTCATTGCAAAGAAGAAAACTTACAGCGCTATGAGGCAAAAAACGTGGCTGATTTCAAAACCAGGTTTCCCATGTTGGGTGAGCCTGATTTTGAATACACCTCAGGTGGTGGATTGTGCTTCTCACAAAATCAGGAACCGATCTTTGAAAAACGTAGCGAGAATCTTTTCATCATTGGCTGCCAAAATGCAATCGGTGTTTCAAAAAGTACAATTCACGGGCGCCTTATTGCTGATTGGGCAGCGGGTTGTGAATCAGAGCTGTTACAGGATGCCCAAGCTTATGGAAAACCAAGTCAGCTTCCTCCTGAGCCATTTTTAGGTATTGGTGTAAGGGCGCGCTTTGCTTTCGAGAAATGGAAAGGAGAGAACGGTTAACGCATTAGTCTACATTTTTTCAAATTTTATAATAATCAGCTTTGAGAGGGTTAAACTATTATGGTGCGAAAACGCTCTGGTCGGGCTAATGCCCGCGATAAAAGCGAAATCAATCAAATGCCCTGGGCTCAACTTACCAATCGATTGAAGCCGACGGAAGTTTTAAGCCAGGATGAAGTCGAAAATATCCACCAGAACTCGTTACGATTGCTGGCTGAAGTGGGCATGGTTATGCATGATCCAAAAGCCCGTGAGATTCTTAAGCGCGCTGGGTGCGATGTTGATACGGATACCTTGCGGGTTCGTTTCGATCCGGCTTTTATTGATGAACAAATTGCAAAAGCACCATCCAGTTTTACTCTGCGGTCGCGAAATCCTACACGCGATCTGACGTTTGGCGGGAACAATATAAATTTCACGTCTGTTGTCGGCCCTGCGTTTTGTTCTGACCTGGATAAGGGCAGACGACGCGGTAATACCGAAGATGTGCGTAATTACGTTCGGTTAATACAATCCATTAACACCATCCATTTGATCTACGGCACACCGTTTGAGGCTATGGATATTCCGGCGGAAGTCCGTCATCTGGAGGGATACTACCACGGTATCGAGTTGACCGATAAAGTCTGGGCATCATGGTTGCTTGGCCGTTACAGAGCCGATGACGGCATTGATATGGCGTGTATGTTGTTTGGGACTGATCGGGATGGATTGAAAGAAAACCCCGCCTGTATAGGCAACATAAATACCAATTCGCCTCTTATTCTAGACGCGGAAATGACACAAGGGGCAATGGCTTTTGCCGAGTGCGGGCAAGCTGTTATTGTAACACCCTTTACCTTATCAGGGGCAATGGCCCCGGCGACTTTATCAGGCGCATTGGTCGGTCAAAACGCGGAAGCTTTGGCGTGCATCGCCCTGTTGCAAACGATTAATCCCGGCACACCGTGTATTTATGGCTCGTTCACGTCCAACGCCGATATGCGAACGGGATCACCAGCCTTTGGCACCCCTGAATATGCTATGGGGGCTTTTGCCTCCGGGCAACTGGCGCGACGCCATAATTTGCCCTGGCGTTCCTCGAATGCCTGCACGGCAAATTCAGTCGATGCCCAGGCCGCCTACGAATCACAAATGTCGATCTGGTCTACGGTCATGAGCCACTGCAACATGATCATTCATGGCGGGGGCTGGATGGAAGGTGGGCTAACGGCATCTTTTGAAAAGCTGATAATTGACGCCGAGATGTTACAGATGATGAGCTATATGCTGCGCCCTATTGATACCAGTGATGAGGCAATGGGGGTAGAGGCTTATAAGGAAGTTGGACCCGGCGGGCATTTCTTTGGCGCCGCTGACACCATGAAGAGGTACGAGACGGCTTTTTATAATCCAATCGTTTCAGATTGGCGAAATTATGAAAGTTGGGAAGAAGGCGGCTCTCTGACGACTGAGCAAAATGCAAACAGAGTGTGGAAGAAGATGCTTGAAACCTATGAGCAGCCGGAAATAGATCCTGAGCTTTTAAAGGATCTTCGTGGATTTGTTGATCAAAGGAAACAAGAGGTTCTGTCAGGGGTTCGCAATACTTGAACACGGTGTTTGGCATTGAGCAGAGGTAAGATATTTGGCAGTCAATTTTTTGAAGGTCAGGTACTGGAACAGGCACAGAATGTTAGGCGCAATAACGTCTACTCATGACCCAGGCTGTTCTCTAACTCGGGCTTGGAAGTCAAGCACTCTGTGCTGCACCTATCGGGTTCACTGTTCTCTCCGCAGTAGGGTCAAAGCCCTCTGCATAATGGCGTTGGAGGACGTTGGCGGATCAATGTGTAAAT
>JABJOR010000478.1 GCA_018664265.1 Rhodospirillales bacterium | reverse complement strand
CGACTCCGACCCGGTTCCAGATTTTCTGGGTTCGCAGAAAATCCTGTTCACTGTCCCAATTGCCTTTTTGCCAGGCCCATAGATTGCCTTTGGCACCAAGAATAAAAGGCATGACCAGATTAACGCCGGGCACGAACATCAACAGGGCAATATAAACGCCGTTACCAAGCCCCCAAATCCAGTTGAGGGCAAAAGCCCCCCAGCTCCACTTATGTAAATGATCAGGCAGGTGCTCAGGTAAAGACATTCAGGTTGTATCTTGGCTGGGCTCATTTGGCTCGTCTGGTTCACGCGCCGCACCAGAGTTCAAAAAGTCTGTACCAAGACGGGCAGCGATAATCTCGCTTTTGGGCTGGTCACTGAGATTGGATGAGGGTGTTTCTTCTATAATACGTGTCGGGATAGTGCGTTTGCTTTGTTCTTGTGATCCGGGCGCGTTGCTTGCTGTGTCAGATTGTTCCGGGCCAAACCGATTGGTTCCTTGCGTGCCCTTCAGGAATCCCAATTCGACGAGCAGCCAGATTGCCCCGATCAGCGGGATCAGACCGATTAATAAAAACCAGCCGGAGCGGTCCCTGTCATGGGCGCGCTTGAAATTGATTGCGAGGGATGCCCAGATGACGAAAACCATCAACGGTACCATGGTCACAATGACGGCAATAAGCAGGATGCCTTCGGCAGCAGGCGGTAAAGTGATAAGACGGGTTACGCCAAACATGGTTGTGCCGATAACGAATTCATAAATTGCCTGAAGTAGCGCCATGCCGACTATACCGGTCAGCCAGTAAGTTTTGCGATTGATGCGTCCGGACAGATTGAACCAGACATATTTGACTGGCAGGTTCCAGCCCGTCATATCACGTCGGGCTACGAGCAAGACGATGCCGAGAATAATGATAAAAACCAATCCACCGCCTAACCCCAGAAGGGTGGATAGTTGTTCGAGTTTCGCAATATCAGAATCTGTCATGCTATTGTCCTGCATTTGTCTGTTGATAAATACAATAGCATTAATTCGGTGTGATCATTAAGCAATAATTTCAGGGATTTTCCTGGTTTTCCAGTTTGCTTTTCTTGGCTACCTGTTCACGGTGAACCATATAAATACCGCTGATGATAATAATTACGGCACCGATCCAGACATGATTGGCGGGAAAATCGCTCCAGATTACAAATCCGAATAAAGTGCCCCAGATCAGGGCCGTATATTCAAAGGGGACCACAACGCTGACCGGTGCACGGGTAAAAGCGGTGGTCATCAACATATGGCCAAGCATGGCAACGCAAGCCATGACGAGAAGTATGGCGATGTGCTCAATGGGCATGGGCTTCCACACAAACGGCAAAGCACAGGTGCCGATTACGGCTGTGCCAAGGTTAAAATAAAAAACAAGCTGTATAGGGTGTTCTGTATCGCTCATCCAGCGGGTCATAAGCTGTATCAGGCAATAGGCCAGACACGCACCCAGGGCGTAGAATGCGCCGATCTGAAATGTGCCACCACTGGGTTGAATAACAATCACGACGCCTATGAAGCCAATACCAATGGCTGTCCACCGATAGCGCCCAACTGTTTCCTTCAATAATGGGATAGATAACGCGGTCATAATAAACGGGGCTGCAAAGAAAATAACCACGACATCGGCAATGGGCATGGTGCCCAGGGCAGTAAAAAACAGAAAGGGTGCACAAAATCCGATAAGGGCCCGTATTACGTAATCCCGTCTCCGCTTTGTTTTAAGATATTCAATTTGGCCGCGCATGCCCAGAAAACTGGAAAAGCACAGAGTAATGATCCAGCCGCGAATGGCCAAAATCTGAAAGGGTGAGTATTCGGCCTCGACCAATAACTTTGCGGTAACATCCATGAGCGACAGCACAAAAACCCCGCCCAGCATAAACAAAATACCATGCAGGTTGTTATCGGGTTTATGGGCAGGGCTCTGTGACAATGGGGCGTTCCTAACGGATTATTTCAAGCTTGTCTTAAGGCGCTCTAAACAGCCTTCGCATGGACAGACATGCAGGTCAATGGGATGTTCATTGTGTTTGTTTTGGAGTGCCCCTATAAAATTGCGTGTAACTACCTTTGAATGTGTATAAATTACAAAAAGTAAATATCCGGGGGGGTGATTACTAAATGGTTTTGAATATGACGAACAGGGTAAAATATTGGCGGCTGGCCGGGGGCTTTGTAATCATTATCGCAATGATGATGGTGCTTGGAATTTTTTCTTTTCAGAAAACACTTTCTCTCTCCAACCTGACAACCAGACTTCACGAACACCCTTTTGCGGTCAGCAATGCTGTGCGCGATGTTAATCTGGATATTATCTCCATGCACCGTTATCTGAAGGACGTGGCACTCTCCCGTAATTCTGATGATCTGGAAGCGGCAATTGTCAAAATAAGGGAAGAAGAGATCGATGTTTATGAAGATCTTGATTTTATTATAAGCCGGTTTCTTGGCAATAAGAGCCGAATTATTGAAGCCCGAAAGGCGTTTTCCCATTGGGGGAATATTCGCGCAGAGGTGATTAGCTTAGCTCGGGCTGGAAAATATGATGAAGCCGCCCGGATAACTAAAGGCAAGGGCGCAAAACATGTTATTTTGATGATGGGCCAAATGGATGGTCTGATTAATTTTGCCAACAACAAGGCCGCTGAGTTCCTTAAAAATAGCAAAGATCAAAATGCCGAGTTCCAACAGATGATCGCGCTGCTTTTGATCGGGGCTTTTGTGATGAGTGGACTTATTGCGATTTTTATTATTTCCAGTGTCAGGAACGCCGATGCCAAAAGAAATTGGGCAGAAATGGAGCTTCAAGCAGAGCATGATAATCTTGAGATAAAAGTTGAACATCGCACCAAAGAGCTGACGCTTAAAAATGAACAAGTTGTTCGCCAAAGAAAAATACTTGAAGATATCGGCCGCCTGACAAAAGCAGGCGGTTGGGAAGTTGATATTGCAACCATGCAAATAAAATGGAGCGATGAAACTTACCGAATTCACGAAGTTTCCGATGACTTCGTTCCTGATATCAAAAATGCAATTGAGTTTTATGCTCCGGAAAGCCGACCTATTATCAAGGCCGCTGTTCAAAAAGGTATAGAAGACGGAACGCCCCTGGATATGGAATTGTCGCTGATTACGGCACAGGGTAATTTAAAAAATGTTCGTGTCCTAGGGGAAGTTATTTATGAAGATCAAAATCCGAAAACCCTGCTTGGGACTTTCCAGGATATAACCCCGCAAAAACAAACTGAAAAAGAATTAAAGCAGGCCAGGGATGAGGCGGAAAAGGCAAATAAAGCCAAGTCAGAATTTCTGGCTTCCATGAGCCATGATCTTCGCACGCCTCTGAACGCCATTATGGGTTTCAGTGATATGATGCGGGCAGAAATATTTGGCCCTTTGGGCAATCCGCATTATGAGGAATATTGCGAAGATATAAACAATAGTGGGTCGCTGCTTATCAGTCTGATCAACGATGTTCTGGATTTGTCTAAAATTGAAGCCGGAAAATATGAACTGGCGGAAGATGCTTTGGATATTTCCACCCTTGTTCATACCAGCTTCAAGCAGTTGGAAAAAATGTCCAAAACGGCCAATCAGACTATATCCATCAATATTCCCACTGATTTGCCGCCTTTGAAGGGCGATGAAAGGGCTTTGATTCAAACCTTCAATAATCTTCTTTCCAACGCCATAAAATTTACCCCGGATGGTGGCAATATCAATATTTCAGCCGGAGTGGATGAAACACAGAAAATGATTGTTATTCATTTTTTGGATTCTGGCATTGGAATGTCCAAAGACGGTATTATCAAGGCGCTCCAGCCCTTTGAACAAGCAGAAAATTCTCATTCGCGACGCGATAAAGGAACGGGCCTTGGACTGCATTTGTGTGTGAATTTCATGAAGTTGTTCGGCGGCACCCTGAATATTGAAAGTGACGTTGGCGAGGGTACAAAGGTTACACTTCAATTCCCGCCAGAACGAACACTCCCGGTTTCCGCACAAGCACAAAATTTATAATTTAGAAAATTAAGACAGATTATTACTTTAAATTTTCTTAAATTAATGAACTAAATTCAACAAAAGAATACAATTGTACTTATGCTATACAATAAATTGTTTACATTGTTTGCTGGAACAAAGTATTAATTTATAAAGAGCCAAGTATGAAGGCATTATTGGGCGGGCATGATGTTAAGTAAAGACAGCGAGCTGTTACAGGAATTTTATGAACAGCTCCCTCTGGGAGTGACCATAGAAGATTATTCCAGTGTGAAAGATGCCATAGATCAGCTGCGCAAAGATGGTGTGGGCGATATAAATCAGTATCTCAGCACTCATCCTGATGCCCTTCAAAAAATGATTTCGTTGGTCAAATCCGTTAACGCCAATGCCAGCTTGCTGAAATTATATCAGTCTAAATCTCTCCAGGAGTATTTGACTCTGGGAGATAATCTCAATCAGCTGAACAGCGCTGAGTGGCAAGCCTTTTATACTCAGCAGCTCAAAAATTTTATTGATGGAAAATCCTATTTTGGAAATTATCAGGGATTGGCCGCTGATGGTACATTGATTGATACACGGTGTGCGAGCTGGATTTTGGCAAGACATGAAAATGACTGGTCAATTGTAATATCAACACATGAAGATGTTACGGAAAAAAATAACGCACGAAGATTATTACGTGAGCGTGGACTTTATATTGAACAGTCCCTGAAGCTGACCGGCATTGGAACTTGGGCCTGGGATGAAATAAATCATGAGTATGAATTTGTATCACCGCAGTTCGCCAAAATTTTCGGATATTCTGCCGATGAGTTTATGGTTGAAGCCAAAAAAGCTGAGAGCTTTTTATTCTGTATCCATCCGGAAGATTATGAACTGGTTACAGGCACCGTTAAAAAAGGCATTGCAGCCCAAACCCGTTGGCAGATGACGTACAAAATTATCAGAAAGGACGGAGCCGTGAGGACGGTTCGTGATATTGGCGAGCCATTTATTGTTAAAGACGGAACAACGATCAGAAGTATCGGTTGCACGCAGGATATTACGGACGAGACCATAACCCGAAACCAGCTTGATGAGTCAGAGACAAATTATCGCTGGGCAGCAGAGATCGGCAAGCTGGGGCATTATGTTTGGGACGAAGTAAAAAATCAGTGTGATTATTGCTCGCCTGAGCTTGCGCATTTGTACGGCATAACACCCGAGGCATACATAGAAATTTCCAAGCAGCATGATCTGAATCTGGAACTGGTACACCCTGATGATCGGGAAATGTATGTTGTTCAGTCTAATAAATTGGATCGTGATATTGATGTTGTCTTTCGAACAATCCGCAGCGATGGAAGCATCGCATACTTACATGAATATGGCCGGCGCATTCATGATGAAGCAGGGCGTGTTATAAAGTCCAACGGGATTATCCGAGATATTACCGAAGAAAAAATAGCTGAACAGTCCCTTCGAGAATCTGAAGAACGGTTTCGCGACCTGATAGAAGGATCAATTCAAGGGATCTATATTCATGATGGTCATAAATCGCTGTTTTCAAATCAGTCATACGCCAGCATTTTCGGATATAGCAGTGCTGAAGAGCTTGTTGAGAAGACCGTGCCCCTTGATCATGTTGCGCCTCATGAACGCAAACGATTACTGGGATATAATTTAATTCGCAAGGCAGGCGGCGAGGCCCCGTCAGTTTATGAATTTGAAGGCATTAAAAAAGATGGCTCCCGGATCTGGTTGAGTAATCGAGCCCGGGTCGTTAATTGGGATGGGAAGTTTGCTATTCAGCGGACAGTGGTTGATATCACAGATCAAAAAAATGCAGAGGCTGCTCTGCAGACAGCCTTGAGAGATGCAGAAGAAGCCAATCAGGCCAAGTCAGAATTTCTCGCGACAATGAGTCACGAATTCCGCACACCCCTGAACGCAATCCTCGGGTTTAGTGAAATGATGCGGACCCAGTATTTTGGTCCCCTTGGCTCTGATAATTATACAAACTATGCCAACGACATTCACTATAGCGGAAAACATTTACTGTCCTTGGTTAATGATGTTCTGGATATCGCAGCTATTGAAGCCGGCAAACGCTCCATTGTTAAAGAACCAATCGTGTTGGATACGTTGCTGAAAGAGTGTATGCGAAACGTTCAAAAGGCTGCTGAGGACGGCGGTATTATAGTGTCTTTGGAATTACCGGATGACTTGCCGGTGCTTTATGCCGATATGCGATCAGCAAAGCAGATTTTCTTGAACATCCTGTCCAATGCTACCAAGTTTACAGACCGCGACGGGACGATTTTAGTGTCCGCTACAGCAACGCTTGATGAGGTGGTCGTTTCCATAAAAGATACTGGAGATGGCATTGCCGCAGACAAGTTATCGATTATTACCGAACCATTTTCCCAAACGAATTCTGACCCTTACAACGCACAGGAAGGAACCGGGCTAGGGTTGTCTATTGTGAAATCTCTCATTGAAGCCCATGGCGGCATACTTGATATTGAAAGTGAAGTTGGCATTGGTACAACAGTAACCCTGATGTTCCCATTTACAGAAAATCAGCAGGCGCATTGATTGGAAAGTTTACCTTGAATTATAAAAGTTCTTGGTTAAATGGCTAACTACAGTAAAATATGAGTTTATTTGTAGAAGAAGTTATTGGGCAGAACATCTTGGGACGGACATAGTGTTTAGTGAAGACGGTAAGTTGCTGCGTGAGTTTTACGAGCAACTCCCTATGGGCGTGACTATAGAAGATTATTCGGGTGTTAAGCGGGGAATTGATAAGCTTATCAACGAAGGCGTTGGCGACCTCGGTCAGTATCTGATTGAAAACCCGGATGTGTTTCTAGGTTTGGTGAAGTCCATCAAGATAATAGACGCCAATAACAGAATGCTTAAGCTGTTCAACATCAATTCACTTCAGGAATATAAAGATTACCATATTGGATTCGTAAAAGATGACGAATGGATTGAGTTTTATATTCAGGAAATACTCTCTCTGATAAATAACGGCAAACACTCGGGCGAGTACCTGGATTTGATTGCTGATGGATACTCTATTAATTTCAGATGCAACACCTGGATTCCTGCCGGGCATGAAGCGGATTGGTCCCTCGTCATAACCACGCACGAGGATATGGCAGAAAAAACCCAAGCCGAGAAAATGTTGCGTGAACGTGACGTTCATATTGAACAGGCTTTGAGCCTTGCAAATATGGGGGCCTATGTCTGGGATAACATTAACCTCGGATATGAATATGTTTCGCCTGAGTTCGCCAGTCTATTCGGATACAGTGTTGATGAAATTCTGTGGAAGTCAAAACAAGCGGGAGATTACTTATTAGGCATTCATCCGGATGACGTTGATTATTTAACTCAAATGATGGATGACAGCTCCAAGCAACATGAGCGTGCTCAGGTTACATACAGGATTATCAGAAAAGACGGCTCTGTTCGAACGGTTCGCGATATTGCCCAGCATTTCTATGACACGAATGGCGTGTGCCTTAAAAGTATTGGCTGCACACAGGATATATCAGACATTACAGAAACCCAGAATTTGCTCTCTGAAACACAGGCAAATTATCGCTGGGCATCAGAGATTGGCAAGCTGGGGCATTATGTCTGGGACGAGGTAAAAAATCAGTGTGATTATTGCTCGCCTGAGCTTGCACATATGTACGACATGACGCCCGAAGCATTCATAGAAATTTCCTTGCAACACGATCAAAACCTGGAACTGGTACACCCTGATGATAAGGCCATGTATGCGGCTGCATCAAAAGTGCTGGATCAGGATATTGATGTTGTGTTTCGGACAATACGCTGCGATGGGAACGTAGCATATTTCCATGAATCTGGCCGCCGAATATGGGATGAAAAAGGCAAAGCCGTAAAAACTCATGGCATTATACAGGATATCACAGATCAGAAAAATACCGAGAATGCTCTTCAGATTGCCTTAAAGGATGCCGAACAGGCCAATCAGGCCAAATCAGAATTCCTGGCGACCATGAGTCATGAGTTTCGCACACCATTGAACGCTATCCTTGGCTTCAGCGAAATGATGCGGGCTCAATATTTTGGCCCTATGGGTTCAAATAATTATAATACCTATGCCAACGACATTCATCATAGCGGCGAACATTTATTGGCACTGGTGAACGATGTTTTGGATATTGCAGCAATTGAAGCTGGCAAGCGCCCCATGGTCAAAGAAGCTATTGCTTTGGATGATTTGCTGAAAGATTGCATGAAAAGTGTTGCAAAAGTTGCCGAGGATGGTGGCGTTGAGCTATCCATAGAGGCTGCAGATAACCTGCCTTCACTTTACGCCGATAAGCGATCTATCACACAAATTTTCCTTAATATATTCTCTAATGCCACCAAATTTACAAACCCTGGTGGGACTGTTTCTGTTCATGCAAAGGCGACACAGGATGAAATCGTGGTTTCCGTAACAGATACGGGCATTGGAATTCCCCCCAGTAAAATATCCGTCATTACTGAACCATTCATCCAGGCTGATTCCAACCCACACAAAGCCCAGGAAGGATCAGGGTTGGGGCTGTCTATTGTAAAGTCTCTGGTTGAAAGCCACGGTGGCTCCTTAAAAATTGAGAGCACAGTCGACGTAGGAACAACTGTAAGCGTGGATTTCCCTGTTCAGAAAATCATATAATCAAGTTTCTGCGGAGCCGCTCTGTTCATCTTGACCGAGATTATTAAAGCGCAAACATTGACCCAATAGGGTGCTCTGACTACATTCCAATCATGATTCAAGAACTTAATGAACGTTCGCGTGATATATTCCGCCAGATTGTCGATGCCTATCTGACAACGGGCGAGCCTATTGGCTCGCGCACCATTGCAAATCGGCTGAAAACAAAGCTGTCTCCGGCGACCATCCGTAATGTGATGGCCGATCTGGAAGACGCCGGACTGTTGTTCTCGCCCCATACATCTGCCGGACGCCTGCCGACCGATACGGGCCTGCGATTGTTCGTCGATGGCTTGCTTGAAGTGGGCAACATTACAAAAGAAGAGCGCGCCAACATTGAAGGGCTGTGTGCGGCCCATGGTAATTCGGTGGAAGGCATGCTGGAAGAAGCCTCCAGCGCAATTTCCGGGTTGTCGGGGTGTGCCGGGCTGGTCATGGCACCAAAAACCGATGCACCGTTGCGCCATATCGAAATGGTCTCCCTTAGCCCTGGTCGTGCCATGGTGGTTATGGTGACCGAAAACGGCGTGGTGGAGAACCGGATTATCGAGACCCCGCCGGACTTGCCGCCATCTGCCTTGATTGAAGCTGCCAATTATCTGGGCACACGCCTGGTCGGGCGCACGGTTCGCGAAGGCTCGGACGAGATTTTGGCTGAACTGGAAGCTCATCAGGCCCAGCTTGACGAGCTAACCACGAAAGTCGTCGAAAGCGGCCTTGCAAGTTGGTCCAGACCCGATAACGAAGACAGCATCACGCAGGGCACTCTGATCGTGCGTGGGCAGGCCAATTTGCTGGATGATCTGTCGGCTCATGCCGATCTGGAACAAATCCGTAACCTGTTTACGGCCTTAGAGCGCAAGGAAACCATGCTCAAGCTGTTATCGTTGGCCGATACTGCCGACGGGGTGCAGATTTTCATTGGTGCGCAGAACAATTTGTTCAATTTAGCGGGCTGTTCGGTGATCGTCAGTCCCTATCAGAACACCCGGGAGGAAATCGTTGGTGCCATTGGCGTTATAGGCCCGACCCGGATGAATTACGCCCGAATTGTGCCGATTGTGGATTATACAGCGAAATTGATTGGCAAACTGGTCGGTTAAGTCTTATAACACCGCAAATTTGAATTTTGACCAATATGGATTGGTTGATTTTAGGAGATACGAATAAAGATGTCTGAAGAAGCCAAACAAGACGAGCCGGAAGGCTCTGCTGCCGATGAGGCAAACGTTGAAGCAGAAGAAAACCATGCTGAAAACAATGTGGAAAATTTCCCGGATGCAGAGCGCGAAGACGCGCCTGAAGCTGCGGAAGAAGCTCCGCTGACACCGGAAGATCGCATTGCGGCTCTGGACATTGAAGTCACAGACCTTAAAGACCGTCTGCTGCGGGCTGTGGCCGAAACCGAAAATGTCCGCCGTCGTGCCCAGCGCGATAAGGAAGACATGGCAAAGTACGCCATTACCAATTTCTCACGCGATATGTTGAGCGCCGCAGACAATCTGCGCCGCGCTATCGACAGTATCGATGAAGAAACCCGCAAGAATGATGGCACTGTAGAAAATCTGTTGATTGGTGTGGAAATGACCGAACGCGGATTGCTGGCAGCCTTTGAGCGTACCGGCATCAAACGCATGGAACCATTGGGCCAGAAATTTGACCCGAATTTCCATGAAGCCATGTTTGAATATGAAGATGCCACCAAGCCTGCTGGCAGTGTCGGTCAGGTCATTGAGGCCGGATATATGCTGCATGCGCGCGCTTTGCGCCCGGCCAAGGTCGGTATTGCCAAGGGTGGCCCCAAATTTGACGCTGCAGCGCCTGTTGAAGCGGCTGAATCAGAGGCTCCAGCGGATTCAACGGGCTACGAAAAATCGGCTGAAGGCCCCGGTGGGACCATAAATGAGGAATTATGAGTTGCGCGAAGCGCGGGACACACATATATAACCCCCGAATAACACTATTATTTGCGTATTAAAGCGCTAAAACACCTGATTATCAGGATTTGAACAGAAATGGGATCTGAAAGAAGGCAGTGCTTTCAAAGGCTGCCGGAAGCGCACTTTTAAAGACAAGCGCCAAAAGATCGCCCAAAGAGAAGGAATAAGAACATGAGCAAGGTACTCGGTATTGATCTTGGAACAACAAACTCCTGTATGGCCATCATGGATGGTTCAGACGCCAAGGTTATTGAAAACGCAGAAGGTGCACGCACCACGCCGTCTATGGTCGGCTTTACGGACGGTGATGAGCGCATCGTTGGTCAGCCAGCCAAACGTCAGGCTGTCACCAACCCGGAAAACACTCTGTTTGCCATCAAGCGTTT
>JABJOR010000477.1 GCA_018664265.1 Rhodospirillales bacterium | reverse complement strand
GCATAAACTGCAACCTTTTTAACCGGGGAATTCGATTAGTTGCAGTTTACAACACGCTAAAAGAGATGGGAATCCTTTATAGCTATGGCTTCGAGTGCTTTTTTAGGGCCGACTATTTAGTTTTAATACTCCTGAAATATTTTGTCATTTTATTAAGCTTATTTAGTGCATTTTGGCGCTAGAATATACTTATAGTGTTGATTAAGCAGGGCCTTGCTTATTGATATCTTTAAACTGGCAGTATATTTAGGGATTCGCATATATAGTATGCACAATATATTGAGGACGTGTACGGGTGACAGGTAAAATTAAATCAACGTTAGCTGTTGTATTGCTTATTATTCTGGCAGTTATGGCTGCACCACATAACACGTCCGCGGCCGGAGTTGTGGTTACAGATGTACGCGTTGGCCAACATTCTGATAAAACCCGATTTGTATTAGACCTCAGCAAGGGCGTAGAAGTTCGTATCTTTACCCTGCAATCTCCTTATCGCATTGTCTTTGATATGCCGGAAGTCGGTTGGCGCCTACCAGCTCAACCTCTGCCCTCAAAAACAGGCGTATTCAAAACTATGCGTTATGGCCTTTATCAACCTGGTCAATCTAGGATAGTTGTGGAAACCACAGGGCCAGTTGCCGTAAAAGCAGCGTTTTTCCTTCCTCCTTCAGGAGGGAGTAGCCATCGTTTTGTTATTGATATGGTTCCCGTTACAAAATCGCATTTCAATAATTCACTAAAACAGCTTGTTGCCGTTACACCTGATGGCGGTGGGTACAGTATTGCTACTCAACCTTCATCTCTTCAGGCATCAACGAATGTAGCAACGGTTCCTGTGGCTAAAGCAGCGGATACCAATCAGGTTTCCCTGGCTGTAGCACCAGCGAAACCTGATGTTGAGCAATATGAGAAACCGGTAATTGTTATTGATGCTGGTCATGGTGGTGCTGATCCAGGGACAATCGGACGTTCCGGTGCCTATGAAAAACATATTACCATAGCAGCTGCGCGCTCTATACGGGATGCTTTAGAAGCATCCGGACGATACAAGGTTATTTTGACCCGTGATCGTGATGTCTTCATTCGTTTGCGTGATCGTGTTGGCATATCACGTAATGCTGGCGCGAAATTATTTATATCAATTCATGCTGATTCAATTAAGGACAGAAATGTTCATGGTGCATCGGTTTATACACTTTCAGAAACAGCATCGGACAAAGAGGCTGGCTTGCTGGCTGAAAAGGAGAATAAAGCCGATTTGATTGGCGGAATGGACTTGAGTGGAGAGAGCCCTGAGATCACCAATATCCTGATTGACCTTGCCCAGCGTGAATCCATGAATGAATCGGCACAGTTTGCAAGTATTCTGGTTAATAAAATAAAGGCCGTGACGAAGGTGCTTAAAAAAACCCATCGCTTTGCCGGTTTTGCCGTCTTGAAAGCACCGGATGTTCCATCTGTGCTGGTGGAGCTTGGATTCCTCTCTAATTCAACGGATGAAAAAAATCTTCGTTCAAAGGCATTTAGAAAAAAACTCTCACGATCCATGCTTGGGGCAATTGATCAGTACTTTTCTCAAGTACAGCAAGCCAGAACCAATTAAACGAAGCTCAATTTTATAGAGCTAGGTTACTTAAATGGGGCTGTTTGCCTGCATATTGCCACAATTTAAATCCAGATTTCATATACGCGGGCTTATCTTGGTCAAATGACATATTGTCCGTTTGACGTAACGTTAGATTATTAGCAAACTGAGTGCCAATATGTTCAGGTTTATTCTCATATCAATTGTCCTATTGGGGCTTGTGACTATTGGCGTTGCAGGTGCTGGATTGTATGGATTCTATTATTTTGGCCGTGCATTACCGGATTACCATCAACTGGCTGATTATGACCCGCCGGTTATGACCCGTATTCATGCAGGCGATGGACGACTGTTGGCAGAATACGCGATTGAAAAGAGGGTTTTTGTCCCTGTTAATGCCATGCCTGCAAAGGTAATTCAGGCCTTTGTCGCCGCTGAGGATCAGCATTTTTTTGAACATATCGGAATTGATTTCATCGGTGTAGCGCGTGCAATCGTTATGAACCTTAAGAATATTGGCTCAGGGCGCAGGCTTGTTGGGGCGTCAACCATTACCCAGCAGGTTGCCAAGAACTTCTTGCTAACCAATGAGGTTTCCTGGGAGCGCAAGGTCAAAGAAGCCATACTGGCTTTGCGTATTGAACGAGCCATTTCCAAAGAACGCATTTTAGAGCTTTATTTGAATGAAATTTACCTTGGCTTCCAATCCTACGGTGTCGCTGCGGCTGCTCTTAATTACTTTAATAAATCGTTGAATGAATTGACGATAGCTGAAGCTGCTTTTCTGGCAGCCTTGCCCAAGGCACCAAATAATTACAATCCCATCACACGCTACAGTGCGGCTCTTGCCCGGCGAAACTGGGCAATTGGACGAATGCTTGAAGAAGGTTTTATAACCACCAGGCAGGCAAGCACTGCAAAGGCTGAATTGCTTGAAGTTCGCGAGCGTGAAGAAATCGAGTATGTTGCTGCAGAATATTTCACGGAAGAAGTTCGCCGTGAACTGATGTCTCTTTATGGTGAGAAAAAACTTTATGAAGGCGGCTTATCCGTACGCTCGACACTGGATTCAAGGCTACAAAAAATTGCCGATGAAGTGCTGCGTGAGGGACTTGAACGATACGACCTGCGCCATGGCTGGCGAGGCCCGCTTGGAGTTCTCCCTGAAGGTATGGATAACCAAATTG
>JABJOR010000476.1 GCA_018664265.1 Rhodospirillales bacterium | reverse complement strand
TCCAGATGCTGTTTCTGATCTTCACCAACGGGGACATGGGTTGCCTTGTTTACCAGAATGTCGGCCGCCATCAAGTTGGGATAGGAAAACAGCCCGACCGAAGCGTTTTCACGGTTCTTGCCAGCCTTGTCCTTAAACTGGGTCATGCGATTGAGCCAACCCATGCGTGCCACACAGTTAAACACCCAAGCCAGCTCTGCATGGGCCGGGGCCTGGCTTTGGTTGAACAAGATATGCTCCTTGGGATCAATGCCCGAAGCCAGCAGAGCGGCAGCAACTTCGCGGGTGCTGGCGCGCAGCTCGGCAGGGTCCTGCCACATGGTTACAGCATGCAAGTCCACGATGCAGAAGATACATTCATAAGAATCCTGCAAGAGGACCCAATTGCGGATCGCCCCCAGATAATTACCGAGGTGCAAGTTTCCCGTGGGCTGAATCCCTGAAAAAATCCGGTTCATGCTGAAAGTCCTTAAATCCGTCAAACTAAAATAAAAAACGCGCCGCTTTATGGCGCGTCCTTTGCGGCGGGTCAAGCCAGCCCTGTGGTTTTGCTAGGTTTTGGTTAGTCTTTCTCGTTCAATTCGCGCAAAGCTTTGACGCCTTTTTTGCGCTGGGCCTTGACCACTTTCAGCTTGTTCTTGAGCTCTGCCCTGTCATCATCGTTATCAAGTTCATCAAGCCTTACGCGGTAAGAGTTTTCTTTTTTCTTTAACTTTTTAAGCGCCGTTTTCAGCGCTTCTTTTTTCTTCTTGGTATTATTAAGATCAAGGGCACTGGCTAGCGTTTCTAGAATACTGCTGGTTTTCATGTCCCTGCACTCCCTTCCTGAACGGTCTTAGCTGAGGGCTCATCCTCAATATGTGAAATTTCTTCAATATCGTCTTCATCAAGCGCCATAAGCTCGTCTGCTTCCTGGGCCTCAATATCCTTGGTGGCAAACACGGCCTTGCCCATATCCGTCAAATTCCAGATAATATTGCGCAAGAATCCCAAATCATTCATAAGCGATGTGGCCATGTGCGCCGTAATAAGACCACCCCGGATCAGCTCATCCATGGTGCCGTTATGGACAATATTTTTTTTCTCGAACTCCAGACGGAAATCATCCAGAGATAGCACATCCCGATCTTCTTCAGGCATGTTCCTCATCTCGTTAATAGCCCGTAACAATCGGGCAATCTGCAGGCGCATAGCGTCGTATTGCTTGCGAATATGCGGATTATCCGAGCGCATGTAGAGCGAAACATTTTCGCGAAATTGCTGAACTTCCTTGGTGCTGCGAACCACGCCATAGCAAGCCCCGCGCAAGGTATACAGATCCTCGGAAAAATCAGGTGGCAGTTTCATCTGAGCCTGAGAGATAAAATCAAGAATGGCCCCGTACAACACCTTGACCTTGGTGGCGTAGACCTGTTCCAGGTTAATTTCGATAACGGTGCGCTGGCTCTTGATGGCGGCTTTAAGCTTGGTTTGGGAATAAATCGTCGTGCGGTGCATATTCAGCCCGTGGGCGATGATCTCAACGGCATTGTCATATAAATGAAGCGTTTCATATCGCACCGATTCCAACAGCGTTTCGGGAAAATCAAAGGCGGCTTCATTGATAAAGTGTGGCTCCACAGCTTTTTCCGCTGGCTTGGGAAACAATTTTTGCAAGGCCTTCACCAATTTATCCACAAAGGGATACATCACGACGACGCCAACCACATTGAAGATCGTGTGAAAGACTGCCAGCTTCAGCGCGTAGTCATCCTCTGCAATGCCAACCCGCATCGATATGGCATCAACGCCCCAGACCATTTGCGAGA
This sequence comes from Rhodospirillales bacterium, assembly GCA_018664265.1. Taxonomy (GTDB): domain Bacteria; phylum Pseudomonadota; class Alphaproteobacteria; order Rhodospirillales; family Casp-alpha2; genus JABJOR01. The sequence continues at coordinate 9,633 of JABJOR010000476.1, read as the reverse complement.
TAAAGGCGATGGCAATGGCGCCGGTGCTCATATTAAACACCAGATGGGCCGCAGCCAGCCGCTTGCCCTGATAATTGGCGCTCATGGCCCCCAAAATGGCGGTGATGGTGGTGCCAATATTGGCCCCAATTGCTAAGGCTAGCGCATTTTCATAGGTGATCTGTCCGGCCGCAAGAGCTGTAGTAATCAACACCAGCGTTGCATGGCTTGATTGCATGACCACAGTGGCAAACACACCGATCAGGATGAAGACAGCCAACCCCAGGAATCCCGGCATGGCATAGGCCGCCAGATCGATCGTTGATTTGAAGGCCTCAAAGCCTTCTTTCATATGGTGGATACCCAAAAACAGGAACCCCAGCCCGGCCAGCACGTAACCAACGCCTTTCAGGCTCTTTGATTTTTGAAACACCAGAATGATGCCAAATACCAGCATGGGCATGGCATAGGCCGAGATTTTAACCTTCAGGCCCAACCCGGCAACCAGCCAGGCACCCGTTGTTGTGCCAATATTGGCACCCAAAATTATCCCGATACCAGAGCTCAGCCAGATCAGACCAGCACTGAGAAATGAAATCGTCAGAACGGATACCAGCGAGCTGGATTGCATAATCGTTGTGGAAACCACACCGAAGGCAACGCTTTTCCAGCGCTTGTCTGTGGTTTTTTTGAGAACTTTTTCAAGCACACCACCGGTAAAGGCGCGAAAGCCTTCTTCCAGAAACAGCATGCCAAACAGAAAGATTGAAACCCCGGCGGCAATTTCCTTGAAATCCGGGCTAATCCAGAAACCATAGATCAGGATCAAAAATATGACCGGAAGAATAACACGACGCAACATCGAAAGACCCCAAATATCCAGAACCAGTAATCCGAGAGCAAGGCACCCCCAAAGCGCATCCCGTCCGTACCCCGAATTTGTATGCAACAATACACCACACAGGCATTTTGTGCTACCGTTCTCTCTCAATAATTATCTTAATACTAATTTTAAAATTGCCTGTATATAGTGGAATTATACATTTGCAGCTTGATCATTTGGCTGTTTTATCCCGGATTTTTTTGATATAGCGTGGTGAATCGCTTGGCAGACCGACTATCACCTACAATCGAATCCCGTATTTCTGCTGGTTTGAAATATCAAAAGCAGGGGCAACTGGAAGAAGCAGTGCTGTGCTATCGGGGGGCAATTGAGCTGGCCCCGGATTTTGCGTTACTCCACAGTAATCTCGGAAATGTTTTACAGGAACTTCAACGCTTTGACCAAGCTCAGGAATGCTACATCGCCGCTCTTGAACTGGAACCTCATCAACCAATATTGCATAATAATCTAGGCACTGTTCTCCACAATCTTGGTCGTTACGATATTGCAATAGAAAATTTTGCAACGGCAACCTCGTTAAAGGTCGACTACTCAGAAGCCTGGAGCAACATGGGTAACGCCCAAAAAGATTCCGGCTTATATAACGAAGCCGAAGCCAGTTATCAAAAAGCCATTGCCTGCAATTCAAATAATGCTGAGGCCCATCATAATCTCGGTCTGCTTTATTTGTTGCGCGGAGACTTTCAAGTTGGCTGGACCGAGTACTCCTGGCGTTGGCAGACAGCAAACTATCCGACCCCATTGCGCAGTTACAATATCTCGCGCTGGAACGGTGAATCACTGGAAGGGCGACATATTCTTATTTATCCCGAACAAGGTCTAGGTGATCTGGTTCAATTTGCACGCTACGTTCCCATACTGCACAAAGCCGGAGCCCGTGTTTCCCTTGAGGTCCCGACAGCCTTGCACCGCCTCATGCAGGGCTTGCAGGGCGTAGAAAATCTGGTCATGCATGGTGACAGCCCGCCAGTATTTGACACCCATTGCCCCTTGATGGAATTGCCCAGATTATCCAAAACCGTGCAAGAAACCATACCTTCCGAGGCCTGCTACCTGCAGGCAGATCCTGATCTGATTGACTATTGGACAAATCGACTGGGCAGTCATGATGGTTTTCGTGTCGGAATCGTCTGGGCTGGTAACCCCAACCACAAGAAAGATCGTGAACGCTCCATCAATGCCCGGCTGTTCCAGCCCCTTGCAACGTTGCCCGGCGTGCACCTGTTCAGCCTGCAACAGGAACGCGACAATGAAGCCATAAGTCTGATCAGTCCCAACACCGAGGACTTAGCGCCTTTGCTGTTTGATTTTGCCGAAACCGCCGCAGCTATGCGCTCTATGGATTTGATCATCACGGTGGATACCGCCGTAGCCCATGTCGCAGGGGCAATGGGCCTGCCCGTGTGGACACTTTTGCCATTTGTACCGGACTGGCGATGGTTACTAAATCGAAATGATAGCCCCTGGTACCCCTCCATGCGCCTGTTTCGTCAGGAAACTCCGGGGGATTGGGAAAGTGTTATGAATCGTGTGATGCAGGCACTGCATAAATTGGTTTAAGCGGAAGACTCAGAGCGTTTCAAGGATTTCAGATCGGAAATCTTTACAGCACCCAATGCCAATGCTGAGCCTGCAAACACCGCAAGGCCGCCAGTGATCAAAATAGCGAGAGCGAAAATTCGTTCCGGTTCCGAACCAGCAAATCGATCCGCAAGGAAACCGTACCCGCCATAAAGCGCTGCTCCCATGATAAAGGACGCCAGTAGTGTTCGCGGCAACCTGCCAGCAAGTCGGGCGTCCATGCGCAATTGCCCGCGTTTATACAAAACAATTGCCAGTAAAGCCGTGTTAAGCCAGGCCGAGGCCACCGTTGCCATGGCAATACCCACGTGCAGGAACGGTCCCATCAGGATCAGATTGAGCACCAGATTAACCATCATGGCGACGACGGCGATGATAACCGGGGTCTTGGTATCCTCGCGGGCAAAAAATGCTGGCGCCAGGGATTTCACCAAAACATAGGCCGGCAAGCCCAAAGCATAGATCGCCAGCGCCGACATGGTTTTTGCAGCCTCAACCATCCCAAAGGCTCCGCGCTGGAATAGAACCGTGACCACGGGCTCGGCAATAACAAACAGTGCCACAGCAGCAGGCAGGGTGAGCAACAGTGAAAATTCAATGGCCCGGTTCTGGGCATGATGGGCGGCATCCTGATTTCCGCTGCGGACCTGCCGCGACAGCATGGGCAGCAGGGCTGTTCCAACAGCCACTCCGACCACGCCCAGCGGCAACTGGGTAATACGGTCCGCGTAAAACAAATACGAGATCGAGCCTGACGGCAAAAGCGACGCAATCACCGTATCAATCACCAGATTGACCTGATAAATCCCGGCCCCGAGTGCCACGGGCAGAGCGCGCTTGATAAGGGTTTTAATATCATCGCTCAGACGCGGCATGCGCAATTGCAACCAAAACCCTGAACGTGCCAACGCCCCATAGAGCCAGACGAGCTGGACAAGCCCGGCAATTGCCACACCCCAGGCCAGAGCATGGCCCGGTGACGGCATCATCGGGGTCAGCAACAAGATGGCCCCGATCAGGCAAATATTCAGCAATATGGGGGTTGCAGCGGCGGCCGCAAACCGGCCCGACGAGTTCAACACCCCAGCAATCAGCGAGACCAGCGAGATAAACAACAAATAAGGAAAGGTGATGCGCGTCAGTGTCACCACCAAGCTAAATTGTTCTGGGTTATTCAAAAACCCCGGCGCAAACAGACGCATGACCAGAGGCATGGCAAGTTCGATCACCCCGACAAAAATGGCCAAAATGACAAACAGCATAGCAAACGCGCTTTGGGCAAAATCTCGCGCGGATGCCTCGCCTTCGACTTCCAGCTTTCCGGCATAAATTGGCACAAACGCCGCCGAAAATGCCCCTTCGGCAAACAATTTGCGAAACAGGTTGGGAAACTTGAATGCCACAAAAAATGCGTCTGCAATGGGACCCGCCCCCAGCACTGCCGCGATGAGCATATCGCGAACGAAGCCAAACAGGCGGCTGAGCATGGTAAAGCCGCCAACGGTTGAAATTGCGCGCAGCAGGTTCATGATGCCTGAAGGGTATTTTCCACCACATCCCCCCCTGTTTCTGCGACGAACCCACCAGGCACAATAGCATCCAGCAATTGCTTGCGGATAACCTTGATCCGTCTGTCACTGGTAATTTTCAGTCCGAAAGCGTCTTTCACATAAAACACATCCACCACCCGCTCGCCATAGGTGGAAATGTGCGCGCTGGCGACTTGCAGACGCTGCGCGGTCAAACACGCGGTCAGATCAAACAGCAAGCCGATGCGGTCACGTCCGTTGACTTCAATCACCGTGGCATCGTTGCTCATGGTATTGTCGATCAATACACGCGGCGGTACACCAAAGACCTCTGTTCGGCTGACAAAAGCCTTGTTACGGGTCTTGTCGAGCTCCCGTGCGGGCAGCAATTCACCCTTTAAGGCCCGCGTGATGCGATCATTCATCTGCTTTATACGGCGCGGCTCACCGTAGGCACTGCCGTTTTCATCCTGTATCCAGAACGTATCCATAGCCATTCCATCAGCAAAGGTGACGATTTTGGCATCTACAATGGACGCCCCGGACAGGGCCACAGCCCCGGCAATGGCTGCAAAAACACCGGGATGATCAGGGGTATAGATGATCACCTCCGTGCTGTCCCGGGACGCCGCAATAGTGGTGCGAATATTCAACAATGTTTCTTTTTGATCGGCCTCCCGCGCTGTTTCGGCGTGACGGACCATGGTTTCAGGCTCAAAAGCCGTCCAGTAACTGTCTCGCCCCCGTAACAAATAGGCATCCAGCCAATCCTGATCCCAATCGGTGAGGGTTTCACGCAAACTCAATCTGGCACTTTCTATACGCTGCTGGCGGCGCTCGCCGGGCAGGGTGCCGGACAGCACTTCCTGTGCACTGTAATAAAGCTCGCGCAACAACCCGGCTTTCCAGGCATTCCACACGTTTGGCCCGACGGCACGAATATCTGCAACTGTCAGGATCAGAAGCAACCGCAGCCGCTCAGGTGATTGCACAATCGCAACGAAATCCGATATGGTTTGCTGATCCCCCAGGTCGCGCTTGAAGGCGATGCGGCTCATGAGCAAGTGTTGCTCGACCAGCCAACAAACTGTTTCCGTTTCCCAGTCAGTCAAACCCAGACGCGGGCACAACTGGCGGGCCACTTCAGCGCCCAGAATGGAATGATCGCCTTTGCGCCCCTTGGCAATGTCGTGCAGCAACACCGCCAGATAGAGCACTCGGCGCGATTGAACCTCGCGGATCACAAGCGACGACGCCGGATGATCTTCCTTGAGTTCTCCGGCATCAATCCGGTGTAATATCCCGAGCGCCCGGATGGTGTGCTCATCCACCGTATAGACGTGGTACATATCATATTGCATTTGCGCAACGACCCGGCCAAAATCGGGAATAAACCGTCCGAACACCCCGGATTCATTCATGCTCATGAGGATTTTCTCAGGATTGCGCTTTGATAACAAAATATCGATGAAGCATTCATTGGCAGAAGCATCTATACGCAAGTTATGATTGATCTGCGCAAGGTTCTGGCGAACCCAGTGCAGGGTGCGGGGGTGAATATCTACATTATGGGTCAGGGACTCGTAAAACAGTCGGATTAACAGCTTCGGATCGCGCTTGAAGTCAGCGGATTTATCAACGCTTAACCGACCATGTTTCAACTTGAAGCCGGGAATGTTCTTGCGCCACAAAGAAAATTTGGGAAGCTGGCGGAAGGTGTGTTTCTTCTTGTGTTGTTCTTCCAGAACGGCGCACAAAATACGGGTCAGATCCCCCACATCCTTGGCGATCAGAAAGTAATGCTTCATCAGCCGCTCGACACCTCTGGTGCCTGCGTGGTCCCGATACCCCATACGCAGAGCAATTTCCTGCTGCACATCAAACGTCAGGCGGTCTTCGGCCCGGCCCGCCAGATAATGCAAGTGACAGCGCACCGTCCACAGGAAATTCGCTGCCTTGTCGAAAACCTTGCCATCGCCCTTTGTAAACACGCTCAGCTCGACCAGCTCCGTTACATCGCTGACCTGATACAGGTATTTTGCAATCCAGAACAAGGTCTGCAAATCACGCAAGGCGCCTTTACCCTGCTTTACGTTGGGCTCCAGCACATATCGGGTGTCGCCCTGCTTGTCATGGCGAGCTTCACGTTCTGCCAGCTTGCCATCAACAAAGGCCAACTGGTCCTTTTTAACAACCTTGGTTAAAAATTGTTTCCATAGGGTTTTGAACAGTTTTTGATTGCCGCAAATCAGACGCGCATCCAGCAAAGATGTACGAATTGTCAAATCTTCTTCGGACAAACGTATTGCTTCTTCCACATTGCGTGTGGCATGACCGACCGTAAGTCCCATATCCCACAAGAAATACAGAATGAATTCGACAACTTGTTCTGTATGCGGGGTGACTTTGTAAGGCACCAGAAACATCAGATCGATATCTGAACACGGCGCCATTTCCTGACGTCCGTAGCCGCCAATGGCAACAACGCTGATCTGTTCACCCGTGGTGGGATTGGCCGCTGGATAGGCATGTTCCAGAGTGAAATCCACCAGATTGCTGATCAGTTGGTCCATCAGCCAGGATTGCGCCGAGACAATATCAATAGCTGGCCAGGCGTCCTGCTCAAAGCGTTTTTGTATTTCCGTGTGACCTTGCTTCAGGGCATCTTTATAAAGGGCAAAAATCTGTGGGTGGGTCTTGGTTGAATAGCCCGACCACGAAACGATTTCTTCAAGGCGTGCATCCAGGGCCTCAACGTCAAATATCTCTTTGCGGTCTTTTTTGGCTATCATCACTCAAGCAATCGCAAGTTCTTCAAACTATACAGAAATTCCAGCGCTTCGCGGGGATTCATTCCATCTACATCGGCCTCATCCACCGCCGTTTCAAGCGCACTGGGCCCTGCTGGCCCCCGATTAACGGGTGAGGTTTGCTCCATGGCAGCAAACAACGGCAGGTCATCTGCAAGTTTTGAAATAGTCGAGGACTGATCCCCTTGCTCAAGCTTTTCCAATATTGTTTCGGCGTAAGCTACGACTTCCGGTGGTAATCCGGCCAGCCGCCCCACATGAATACCGTAGGACCTATCGGCTGCCCCCGCACAGACTTCGTGCAAAAACACCACATCACCCTGCCATTCCCGCACCCGCATGGTATGGCAACTTAGATCATCCAATTTTGACGATAACATGGTCAGCTCGTGATAATGTGTGGCAAACAAGGCCCGGCAGGTATTTTTGCCGTGCAATTGTTCCACCACAGCCCAGGCGATAGACAGGCCGTCAAAGGTCGCGGTCCCGCGCCCGATTTCATCCAGAATGACCAGAGAGCGTGGCCCGGCCTGATTGAGAATGGCGGCGGTTTCGACCATTTCCACCATAAAGGTAGAACGCCCGCGCGCCAGATCGTCGGCGGCACCAACCCGCGAGAACAGACGGTCAATGATACCGATACGGGCCTCGCCCGCTGGAACGAAACACCCTGTCTGGGCCAGAATGGCGATCAGGGCGTTTTGCCGCAAGAACGTACTTTTACCCGCCATATTCGGACCCGTTAACAACCACAAGCGCGAGCCGTCTTCCAGATCACAATCATTGGCGACAAAACGCTCGCCGTCTTGTTCTTCTAATGCGGCCTCCACCACCGGATGACGTCCACCGATAATATGAAAATCCCGGCTGTCGTTTAAAACCGGACGGCAATAGCGTTTATCAATGGCCAGCTCTGCAAGGGCCGCCGAAACATCCATGGTCGCCAGCGCGCGCGCCGCACCCGCAAGTGTATCGGCATTGTCCAAAACCTTTGTGGTTAGCTCGGCAAACAATTCAAGCTCAATCGCCAGCGCCTTATCTGCGGCCTGGGCAATTTTGCCTTCCAGCTCTCCCAGCTCGGTCGTTGTAAAGCGCACCGCATTTGCCATGGTCTGACGATGGATAAACGGACTGTCGCCTTCCGGCAACTCAAGCGACAACATCTGGTCTGCGAACTTGGCGGTGACTTCGACAAAGTAGCCCAGCATATTGTTATGACGCACTTTCAACGAGGCCACGCCGCTGATTTCCTGATAGCTGGCCTGTAAATTAGCGATCAAGCGTTTGCTTTCATCGCGAAGACCACGCAACTCATCCAGACCCGGTGAATACGTGGGCGCAATAAAGCCGCCATCACGGGCGTAAACCGGCAATTCTGTATTCAAAGCCTCAGCCAACAGATCAACCAGATCAAGGTTCCCATTCAGAGCCTCCACGCCTTGCGTAATACCCACGGGCATTCCAGCCGCGGTGGTGATGATACTTTTCACCCCGGCAATGCGCTCCAAAGCAAACCGCACAGCGGCCAGATCGCGCGGGCCTCCTCGGCCAATGCTCAATCGCGACAGGGCACGTTCCATATCGGGAGCCCCGCGCAGAAGATCGCGTACATCACCGCGAATACGGGTTTCATCACAATAGAACTGCACACTATCGAGGCGCTCTTCAATAGCGTGCTGATCCGTTAGGGGAGAGGCCATTCGCGATTGCAACAAGCGTGCGCCGATGCCTGTCATGGTCCGGTCAATAACCGACAGCAAACTGCCTTTACGCTCACCCGACAGGGTTTGGCTGAGTTCAAGATTGCGCCGGGTTGCGGCGTCGATTTCCATAACCGCGCCGGGCGATATCTGGCGCGGTGGCATAATTCGTGGGAGTTGGCCTTTCTGGGTTAACTCAACATAGGTAATCAGGGCACCCGCCGCCGCCACCTCGGCGCGCGAAAACGTGCCAAACGCATCCAGCGTTCCAACCCCATAGAGAGCCTGAAGGCGCAGTCTGCCATTTTCGCTGTCAAAACGGGCCGAGGGCTCGACGCTCAGAACACTTCGCCAATCCCCGATCAGATCGCTGAGCGCTTCAACCGTCAGTAAACTTTCCGGAAGCAAAACCTCGCCCGGATCAAGCCGGGCTAAAACGGCATTCAGCTCGTCTTCACGGGCGGCTTGAATATACAGCGCGCCCGTGGAAACATCGATCCACGACAGGGCGTATTCCCCCTTGGCACGGGCAATGCAGGCCAGATAATTGTTGGATCGCGCATCCAGCAGCGTGTCTTCGGTCAGAGTGCCGCGGGTAATAATGCGCACCACATCGCGTTTAACCACTGATTTCGCGCCGCGCTTTTTCGCCTCAACAGGGCTTTCCATTTGCTCGCAAACGGCAACCTTGAAGCCTTTTCGGATCAGGCGTTCCAGATAAACTTCGTGGGAATGAACCGGCACCCCGCACATGGCGATGTCTTCACCCAGATGCTTGCCGCGCTTGGTCAGGGTAATGTCCAGCGCCTCGCTTGCTGCCACCGCATCATCAAAAAACAGCTCGTAAAAATCCCCCATGCGATAGAACAACAGGCAATCGGGATGGCCCTGTTTTATGGACAGGTACTGTTCCATCATAGGTGTCGGGGCATCGATCTTATTCATAACCCAATTGTATATCAGTGTAGAGTTATAGCTGCCAGTGCCGTTTCATGAAAACGTACCGAGTCCTCGCCGAAACAGCACAACTTGATTTGCTCCATTTCGGCTCCGTCGTTGAGCATTCCAATGATGCTGGCCACCGCGATGATGGCGGCGCGATCGGGCGGGAAGCCATAGACTCCGGTGAG
>JABJOR010000475.1 GCA_018664265.1 Rhodospirillales bacterium | reverse complement strand
AATATCCGCGAAAAAGTACGCGAAGCTAAACTCACCCGAACAGCGTTGGTGTTAGTCGGAAAGGTTCTCGATACCGAGGATTATACAGACAGCCGCCTTTATGCCCCGGATCACAAACACATCCTACGTTACGGAAACTAACCAGCCAATAGCATCTGGGACAGTACCCACCTGCAAGGTAGAACCAGACTCAGGCCTGTTTATCATAATGACAGGCAGGGAAAGTTCCCGTGCAGCGATGATCTTGGCATACGTGGCCTTGCTACCTGCGTTTTTTGAGATGATTGTCTCAATTGAATGTTCGCGCATCAAAGCAAGCTCGTCTGTCAGATCAAACGGGCCGCGCTCATAGACATATTCACCATTTTGAAATGCAGGGAGTGTCTCATCAGTCGGAACCACTCTGAGAAGCCACCAGCATCGAGGGTCACTGACGAAGTCTGCCACGCTTTGCCGCCCGGTGCTGACAAAAACCCGTGAGGCTATCTTAGCGGCTTCATCACGTGCGGCGGCTACATCCAAAACGGTAATCCAGTTATCTCCATCTTCCTGCCTCCAGGGAGCTTCCTGTAAACGCAGCAATGGAACACTGGTGTTCTCACAAGCCATTTGTGCGTTCACCGAGATTTGTGCAGCATAAGCATGCGTAGCATCAATCACGGCAGTAATATTTTCCGCACGCAGGTACTGCGATAAAGCATCAACCCCGCCAAACCCGCCGACACGAACTTCCATATCCGGTAGTGACTTTGGGGTGGTTCGTCCAGCCAGTGAATAGATGCTTCGCACCGCCATACCCTGAACAGATTTTGCTAGTTCAAGGGCCAAAGATGTTCCGCCCAGGATCAGGACTGCGTGATCAACCATCGCTTCGTCCGACCAATTCACCTGCCCTATTAAAAATCAAAATATTGATATCGACAGCTCCATTACAAGTTTCCATGACCTTGTCTCGGGCAATTTTAGCGACCATATCAGCTAGGGGAAACGATTGCTTCTGTGCTGCCTCAAGGACCTCAACAGCCGTATTGGCGGTTTCGGTCAACTTGGCTATGTCGGGGACGTCAGCGGAAAGCTTGCCCAACCATTGGAAATCCACTCTGGATCGTTTGGAGTGCAGGTCCATATGCCCTACAGCTAATTTGGAGATTTTGGCAAATCCTCCGGCAAGAGAAAGCTTTTCGACCGGATGTTTGCGTAAATGCTTCAATAAGCCTCCCGCGAAATCTCCCATATCAATCAAGGCGCTGTCTTCAAAGCCATAATGTTGTTTCAATGCCGCTTCGGAAGTGCGCCCGGTTGCCGCACCTATATGACGCAACCCTTCTGCGCGGGCTACATCCACGCCTTGATGAATGGATGCAATCCACGCAGCGCACGAATAAGGAATGACGACGCCAGTCGTACCCAGTATGGAAATCCCGCCAAGGATTCCCAATCGGGCGTTCATTGTTCGCTCAGCTATTTTCTCGCCACCAACGACAGAAATCTCGACATCCAGATCAGACCGTCTTCCTGCCGCTTCGGCCAGAGACGTCAGTTCAGCGATCATCATAGACCGTGGCACCGGGTTAATAGCCGCCTCGCCTACAGGAATAGGCAATCCCGGTTTGGTTACCATGCCAACACCTTTGCCAGCAAAGAACTGCACTCCGCACCCATCGTCTGCACGTTGTGTAATTCGTGCCTGAATGATTACACCATGGGTAACATCAGGATCATCCCCGGCGTCTTTTTCCACGGCTGCCAACGCATAACCATCCGCCAATTTCTCTGAAGAGAGATCAAAGTCAGCCGTTCCCCCGCGAGGCAAATCAATGCTGACCGGATTAGGAAAAGCGCCGGATATAAGGGCGCTGTAAGCCGCCTTGGCTGCGGCTGTCGCACACGCCCCGGTGGTCCATCCGCGTCTCAATTCCGCCTTGCCTGAAGACTCCGCTACCATTTCTTTTCGAAAACCTCTTGATCGATACTCTAGCCTGTCATAAGCATTGAAAGAGCCTATATATGCTGTTCCGGGAAGCCAAGCAAATGCGTAAAATCATCACGATGGGAAACCCAAAATGAGCAAGCGAACTCAGGGGTGGATTCTAGCTGCTCCCGCTTCAAATTCAGGTAAAACTCTGGTTGCCGCTGCTCTGCTTCGTCTGATGGCTCGGAAAGGGATGAGCATAACGCCATTCAAAGTTGGCCCGGATTATATCGACCCTGGTTTCCTATCTAATGCTGCTGACAAAACCTGCTTTAATCTTGACCCCTGGGCCATGAATTCAGCCCGAATAGAACACCTGTTATGCAACCAATCTGGAACTCATTTTCTGATTGAAGGTGTTATGGGGCTGTTTGACGGTGCCGTCAGTGGCGATGGCTCCACTGCAGACCTTGCAACAGCGCTGAATTTACCAGTGGTGATGGTGATTAACGCGAAGGGCCAGGGGGCCTCTGTCGCAGCCCTTGCTCAAGGTTTCATCAATCACCGCAAAGACGTTCATGTTGCCGGGGTTATATTCACCCATATTGGCAGTGACCGTCATAAAAAAATTGTCTCTGATGCCTGTGACAAATCGCAAATTCGCGTATTTGGCTACTTAAAAAGCGACCCCGCACTGAGTCTTCGCGAACGACACCTTGGCCTTGTACAGGCCAGTGAAAGTGACGATTTGGAGCAGTTACTGGATCGTGCCGCCGATTCTTTGGGCGAAAGTTTGAATTTCTTAGATTTCCTTGAACTTGCCACCTCTCCTTCTTTAAACAGTAAATCAACCGTCAGCCCAATCCCTCCCCTCGGGCAAAATATAGCCGTTGCACACGATATTGCTTTTGGATTCTGTTATCCTCATGTCCTTGAGGACTGGAAGGCCAGTGGGGCACAGATCAGCTTCTTTAGCCCTCTTGCCAATGAAGCCCCTGCCCTCGATTCAGACGCGGTTTACCTACCCGGTGGTTATCCGGAGTTACATGCTACCGCCCTAGCTGCAAACAATACGTTTTTACAGGGCTTACGCGATGCAGCAAATCGAGATGCCGTAATTTTAGGGGAATGTGGTGGTTATATGGTGCTGGGGCAGGGCGTAGAAGACGCCGATGGAAACCGCCATGCCATGGCTGGACTTTTGGAACTGGAAACCTCTTTTGCGAAACGGAAATTGCATTTGGGGTACCGTAAGGTAGAGCTGCAAACAGGCTGTTGTTTGGGTGAAACAGGAACAAAGTTTCGTGCCCACGAGTTCCACTACACCTCAATTTTACGCGAAGAAGGCAACAATCTCTTCACTGTCAGCGATGCGTTAGGTGAAAACAAAGAGCATGCAGGGTTGGTTTCCGGCAAGATTATGGGAAGCTTTATACACCTGATTGATCGCAGCTAACGTTAATCCGTTGTACTAAGTAATACCATCTTGCTTGTTACGGTGAGCCATAACCGTGGCAGCTAGTGCGCCAAGAATGACCCAAAATATCAAATTCAAGGCGAATGTTGCAGTGGCAAAATCAGCCGCCAAAACAGCAGGGACATCGCTTTCGATGCTATCGGGGTGCGGAGCGCCGTAAATATGTGGTGCAGCAATCAAAATTACACCTGCTGCGCGCCAGATAACTTCCGGGTTTTTGAAGATCATCGCAAGACCGCAACCAGTGGCTATAACAGTCGCCCACCACCAAAATTGTCTGGTTAGCAAATCAGCCGCGGGCATGCCGGGTAATTCTGGCGGCAAGCCTAAGGACGGAGCCAAATTAACAGTGACGAAGCCAGCGACCCCCCACATCACACCTTGCCGCCAGTCCGTAACATCACAGACTGAAAACAGGGCAGATAATATCAAACCTAGACCAACACCCACCAAAAGATTGGATTGCAGGGAAAAGAACAGACGTTCGCCACCATCGTCTGGCAACCATGTCCCTGATTCGCTTGCTGCATGATGATCAGTATCATGGGAATTGCTGACGTCTACTTCCGTGCCTTCATGATCACCATGACTGTGCTCTGAATGATCATGCTCAGCATTGCTATCCTCAGAAAGGCTAGCTTGCGTGCTGTCTGGTTCTGAATGGCTATGTTCTGCCGGTTCATACACTTCTGCAGCAAAAATAAGTGGATAAACTTTAAGAGTTTGTAAGCCAGTCAGCACAATTCCAGCACTAACGCCTGCGAGCAAAGCGCATATCAGGATCGATTTGAAAAAATGCATGGAAGGATTCGATTCGGTGCCTAGTGGCAAGGAACCGTTATGCCATGACGGGAGTCATGAGCAGCATTATGGATCGCAGCAGGGCTTGAAAAAGCAATGATTGTAAACAGCCCAAGGCCTAAAAACGCTGCAAAACCAGCCTGCATCAGCTGTGCTGTACGTCCCTGTGAAACTACGGTTTGTTCTGCAATATTTGTATGGGCCATATTATTACTCTCCTAGTCATCGACATATCCCGATCCGGGATAAATCCCCTGAATGAATTAAACTACTTAATTCGCAGAATAGCTACATTGGATTCAAATGCAATAGAAACTATTCCCAAGAAGCTAATATTTTACTTTGTTAAGACTGAAAAAAATTTTATTCGTAAAATTGATATAATCCTATGAAATCATCCGGTTATGAAGTCAACGAGCTCAAATAAACTTATTATTATAAGGGTTTTATTCCTGCACGACCGCCTGAATAAAAAACACAATCAACTCCATACGAATAATCCCTTCATGATGATGGTTTAACCGACACCATGAAGGGATTATTTTCGAATTATAGCTTATTAAATTTTCAGCCATATTCCTGAATTTTATGATTTGAAAAAATTATAGGGGCTACCCCTTACTATTTTATTATAAATTGAAGGTTAAAGCCCGAGTGCGATCTGAATGTATTTCTTGAACTCCTCAGCCTTTGGTGGTTTGACGATAAATCCGTCAATTTTATGGATGCGGGCTTTCTGTATATTATCAGGGGTATCATGCCCGGTCAGCATAAGAATCGGGATAGCCTTATACTGCGGAACCTTACCATAACGGATATGACGAACAAACTCGTACCCGCCCATCTCAGGCATCTCAATATCACTAATTATCAGATCAATTGCATTTTCAGTATCTTCCATCAATTCTAAAGCCTGAATGCCATTCTGCGCTTTCAGAATTTGAGAAACCCCTATCTGCTGTAACGTTTTTGAAATTGTTTCCAGGGAAAACGCTTCATCCTCAACGACCAGAACCTGTATAGATCGAAATATGCTGTTTTCAGTCATCAAAGCGCCTTTGGCTATGCATAGCTCTTATCAAAAATACTCATGTTTTAGTATTTTACACATTATTGGCATAAGCAGAATAAAAAACTCGAATACTCTCAAATTCTTCATCAATAACAGGCAGAGAACCTTTCAACAGGGAGAAGTCTGTTTCTGGTGCTTGCTTCTCAATGTTTCGCAATAGATCAGATAATCCTGTCGCTCCAACGTAAACAGAGGCGCTTTTTGCAGCATGTGCCGCATCACGAATAATCTGTCTGTTATTCTGCTCCATTGCGGCTTTCAGGTCTTGAAGTAGAGCTTCAAATTCACTGATGAACATGGCAATGTGTTCTGTTATTGCAATAACATCGGCATCACCAAGGATTTCTTCAATGGCTCTTAGATCAATTGGCGGCGTTACATAGTTTTTCATCAGATGCTCAATTATTGAGTGGTCATTAACTTTACTATGTCATAACTTAACATTCATACTTGTTTTGTGCATACAGTATCTATTGAAACTATACGGAAATAAATTCGACATACAGTTATGTATGGAGGAAATCTGAGGATGAGCTTGCTAGATCTTACAGGAAAATCAATTCTGGTTGTTGATGACGTCAAATATAGCCGTGCGACGGTAACAACACTGCTTGGTAAAATGGGAAACCCTGTAGTGCATCATGCTATCGATGGGTATGAAGCTATGGAATACCTCGAGAGTGATGTTGTCATCGATCTTATCATTTCAGATTTTAACATGCCTCGCATGCATGGGTTGCAATTATTGCAAGCTGTCAGAACAGGAGAGCAAAACATCCGGCGAGATATGCCCTTTGCCATGTTAACTGGCTATTCAGAAAAATTCCTGGTCCATAATGCAATGGCTCTCGATGTGAATGCATTTCTGATTAAACCTGTTTCCAAACAAGCCCTAGAGAAACGCCTCCACCAAATGTTTAAGCAGATAGATTCTGATAATAAAATTAAACCTGCCGATTCATATAAACAGATTGATGTAGACGACACATTGCATATTGAAACTGATGATAAACCCATATCAAGCCCAGCATCTACAAAACGTGGGTACGCCCTCAATTCAGAAATGCAATTGGCCGGGTCCAAAAATATCAAGTCCAAGCAACAATTTACGAAAGATGAGATCAGAGCTGGAATCGATCAGAAAAACCAGCAAGATAAATTCAAACAGTCAGATTTAAAAGCACTACACACAAATAGCATTAGCACTCCACCCGATATTGATGGCGCATATGAGTGCCCTATTCAGAATGTTCCGGATTATGCTGTATTAGCACAGGATGTTTTCACATCTGACGGGAGAAAATATATGCATGCGGGTGAAATTCTCACGCCCCAAACTATATCATTGCTACGTGATCTTCACGACCTGGAACATCCTGTCAGTACTATCTGGATTATTAAATAAAGGCATCATTTTATCTTGTCACGACTCATGGAAACTTGATTCCATGGCGCGGATTAACGGATAGATAAAGTAGGTAATGATTTTCCGTTTTCCAACCGTGATATCGGCACTGCCAGATAATCCAGGGGTAAAGCGGAAGCTATCGGGAACTTCACGCCATTTCTTCTCCTGGATTTCAATTCGGGCACGGTAAATACTACCAGAATCAGAGCTTTCTGATTCAACAGCATCTTCGCTGATCAAACGCACCTTGCCTTCAACAATACCGTGTTTCTGAAATGGCAGAGCGTCCAGTTTGATGCGTACAAAATCACCAACCTGAATAAGCCCGATATCTTTTGGCAGGACATCCACTTCCATTTCCATGGAGACGTTGGCCGGGACAATAGTAAACATCGGGTCAGCTTGCTTGATAACCGATCCCACGGACCAGTCCGCAATGCTCAAAACAACACCTGGCGCTGGCGCAATGAGTTGCACAAGGCTTTCGCGATATTCTGTCTTAATAAGCTGTTCTGACATTTTTTCACGTTCACGGCGCGTTTTTACCAATTCTTCGGCAACATCAGACTGCCAGCTTGATAACATAGCCCCACGGTCAGATCGTAAAGAATTCATCTGATGCTCAAGTCGTGTTCGCATACTCAGTAAACTTCGTTGTTCGCGATCGACTGAGAGCCTTTGATGCTTGGCGCTTAAATAATTGACTCTTGAGCCATAGCCATCATCCATAAGTTTGGATCGCATTTTCTCAATTTCTGTCAATACCGCTACCTGCTCGCCAAGATCTTTTGCATCTTGAACATTGGTAGAAATTTCAGATTTTATCTGCTTTATCTGTGAATCAAAGGAAGCCAATTGATCACGAAGTGTTGTACTTCGACTTTTAAACAACTCCATCTGCAAGTTGTTTTCAATCGTACTGGGTGAGAATGGATCTGGTAATTCAACACCGGTAAATTCTGCTTCCAACCGGTTTTCCTTAGCCGACAAGCTAACCATTGCGGCCTTGCTGGATTCTACATCCGAGGTTTCCACCGTGGCATCCAGAGTCGCCAGAAGTTGGCCCTTCACAACAGTATCACCTTCTTTGACCTCAATGGTCCGGATCAATGCCGTTTCTGATGGTTGCACGATAATGTTCGGTACTTCTGTGGTTATTCGGCCCAAAGCACTAACGGCTGTATCGACAGTTGATTCATTTGCCCAAACAAAAGAGCCAATAATAAAAGCAACAATGACATACAGCATCACCTTGGCAACTGGCGGAGTCTTCTGCCGCTCAATTTCTACTGCATCTGGCTGGAATTCAATGAGATCCTGATCAGTATCAAAAAACCCCTTAAGACGCTCAAGCGTACTCAGGTCTTTCGGAGCAATGACATCCGCTTCATCAGCTGCGCGCTGCAAATTCAGGACCTGCTCATGGGCAAGGCGGTCACTGGTATCACGTAACTTGCGAACAAGTTGAGATAAAATTGGTGCCGCAAAGTCACTGTCTTTGCCGAGCCTATCCATCAACTCATCACGATCAAATTTCTGTAACGTTGTGGTCTCAAGCGTCGTGGCTGTTGCGCTACGCGTGTTGCCGTCAATCACACCCATCTCGCCGAACAGGTCTCCGGCTCCGATCTCTGCCAGGAAAATATCTGTTCCCCCGACATCTTTCGTTAACTCAACCCGGCCTTCCAGAACAACATAGGCAAAGTTGCTTTCCTCGCCCTCTGAAAAAATTACGGTGTCTCGGTCGAGTTCCAGTGTGTTTTCGATATTCGCACCAGAGAACTGTGACTTGGAAATAAAGTTAGCCTGAACCGCTTCTTTGATATCACTTTCAGGCACCTGTGTTGGTGTGTTGGGTTCCATGATCATGTTACTCCGCAGCCTTGGCGCGCTCAGGGTGTTGTTGCGCCCATAAGTGGCTATAAATTTCACAGCGACCCAGCAGCTCTGGATGTGTTCCCTGATCAATAATTTTACCTTGGTCAATGACTAAAATTTTATCCACATTTACCAATGTTGATAATCGGTGTGAGACAATAAGAACTGTGCGACCTTCGGCGATGTGGGCCAAATTGTTTTGAACAATAGCTTCACTTTCCGGATCAAGTGCACTGGTTGCTTCATCCATGATCAAGAACCGTGGCTGACGTAATAAGGAACGAGCAATCGCAAGGCGCTGTTTCTGCCCACCCGAGATGTTTGATGCACCTTCTTCAAGTGCTGTATCGTAACCTTGTGGTAGACGCTGAATGAACTCATCTGCACCAGCCATTTTGGCAACAGAAACGATATCAGCAAATGCAGCATCAGGTCTGGTCATGGCAATATTTTCACGGACCGTTCCACGAAACAGGAAGTTCTCCTGCAGCACAACGCCTGTATTCATTCTCAAATGTGCCAAATCAATTTCGCGTATATCAACACCATCGATCTGGATGATGCCGGAAGCAGGACGGTACATGCCCTGCAAGACGCGCAGCAGTGAACTCTTGCCTGAACCGGAGCGGCCAACGATACCGACAACTTGTCCAGCATCTGCAGTAAATGACACATTGTCCAGGGCAGGCGCACCATCGTTGCTATATCTGAAGGAGACCTTATCAAATGCAATGGAGCCATGCAATTTTGGAGTCAGGCCGCCAACACTTGCCTGTTCAGGTTTCTTATTCATGATTTCGCCCAGCATTTTGACGGAAAGCGAGGATTGCTCGAACTCATTGACCAGACTGACCAATTGAATAAGGGGTTGGCTGACGCGCATGCCCAACATATTAAAGGCAATCAAGGCTCCGACACTGACATCACCTGAAAAGACCATCTGGACCCCGACAAAGATAATTGCCATGGTCATCAATTGACCGAGATACTTGGTTATGCCTTTAACAAGGTGCGAAATCTTGCCAACGGAGAGCTGCATCGTTACGGCTTGTGCTGTGGTATCTGCCCACTCACGTGATTTAATTGGCTCAATCGCCATGGCCTTGACAGTTTCCATACCGGAAATAGTTTCAACCAGCATGGATTGGCGTTGCCCCTCCGCCCGGTAAAGGGCCTGCAAGCGGCGGCGATATGCTCCACGTACAAATAACGTTATGGAGGCAATGTCCGCGGTAAACCCGAGAACGATCCAGGCCAGTGTTGCGGAATAGAAAAACAGGATTGTCCGTCGTCATGCAAATGGAACACAGAGCGGGTCATATCTAAGAGAGTATCTGGCTCATCTGGTTCAAGATATTAAGCGGCGTATTTGCGATATTGCAAGCGCCGGGTTTCCATCGTTTTCCGTTT
>JABJOR010000474.1 GCA_018664265.1 Rhodospirillales bacterium | reverse complement strand
TGCTGGATGCCTGCTCGGATGCAGATGCGACCTGCAGGGATTGTTCATTGGTGTGATCGGCTGTCATTGCCATGGTATCTGATGATGTCAGAAGATTACCAGCTGCGCCGGAAACAGCATCAACAATGGTGCCGATCTGTTGCTCAAATTCTGATGTGATTTCAGTCAGATACATCAATTTTTGTTCATTTTCTTCACTAATTCTGTGCTCAGCGCGCTCTTTTTCGAGACGGACTTCTTCGTCTTTTTCAAGGCGAAGCTGTTTTTCCTGTTCTGAGAGTTTTCGATGTTCTTCTGTTTCACGTTCCAGGCGCTTGTTGTCGATCATATTATCGCGAAACACCAGAATCGCTCGGCCAATTTTACCGATTTCATCTTTACGCTCCTGATCATCAATTGTGATATCTGTATTGCCATCACTCAAAGCCTGAATAGCTTTGATTTTTTCAGCCATAGGCTTGTTGATGCTGCGTGCGATCAGGACAGAATTTCCCTGTACGATCATCAAAAGAATTATGGCGATGATGCCACCCTTGATAGCTTCCTTGTAGAATGTTGCGCTTACATCATCGAGATAGATGCCTGAGCCAACAACCCAACCCCATTCTTGGAAGCCTTTAACATAAGACAGTTTCGCAACGGGTTTCTCGAACCCCGGTTTGGCCCAATGGTAATCGACAAAACCTTTATCATTTTCTTTAACAACCTGGACGAATTCTGAGAATAGCCGCTTGCCATTGGGATCTTCAAATGTGGACAAGTTTTTTCCATTGAGCTCCGGCTTGATGGGGTGCATGACGATGACCGCGTCCATGTCATTGATCCAGAGATAATTTTCGCCCTCAAAACGGATTGCGCCAACGGCCTTTTTAGCTGCGCTGCGAGCCTCTTCATCGCTTAAACGGTCATTTTTTGCTTCATTATGATAATACGAAACCAGGCTATGCGCTGTTTCAACAATGTTTTGAATTTTCCCCCGGCGATCATCGAGAAGGATCGTATTTATATCCATCAAGGCGACACAGGATATGATGATCATGCCAATTGTCGAGGCGATCACCATGGTTAGAAGTTTGTGTTTTATGGGAAGATTATTGAGGCTCATTGTATGTTCCAGTATTTTCTTGTTGCCAAAATCAGGCACTGCAGGACAGCAGAGCCAGGTTTATATAAAATTCGAAGTGAATTTTTTGGGAGTTTTATTGTTCGGCGTATAGTATCTTTTAGTTTTAGCGTATTTTTTAATTAAAGAGCGAATTGTAGTATTGAGGTTCTTTTACTGTATGAAAGCGGGTAATGAAATCATTATTCATCACTAACATTTATTTTTAGAGACGCCTTAACAAGAGTCAATTTTGGAAGATTATATTCAAATTTTGTGCCGCTCTGAAAATGATTGCCATTCTGATTGAAGCTCAAGGATTCTCTCCTCACTGCCTCCAATTATTAGGCTCAGCCCGACTTCTGTATAGTCACGATTGAGTACATCTGCTTTAAACTGAGAACACAGACGCTCAAGCTCAGAAACATGATTGAAGCTGCAATCGAGCTTGATTTCAAGCTTATGGGTAAATAGGACAGGTTTTGATTTTTGGGCTACAGTGCCAGCTGCATCGCTGTAGGCTCTGATTAGGCCCCCGGTTCCGAGCTTGATGCCGCCAAAATAACGCACAATTATAATTGCGCATTCCACCAGATCATGGCCTTGCAAGATACGCAGGGCCGGAGCACCAGCAGTACCAGAAACCTCGCCATCGTCTTTGCCGTGTTCAATCAGTTGACGTTGTTCATTGAAGTACCGATAGGCGGTGGCAAAATGACTTGCTTTGCGGTGTTTCTCGCGCAATTCAGGAAGGCGACTTTCCAGCAACTCATAGGGCAACAATTCAGCAATAAAACGTGAATTTCTGGCTTCGGTTTCGGCGGTGAAGACTTTGACGACGGTATACAGGGTGCTCATGGTAATTGTGTAGCACGACTTTTCCCCGGCAAACAGCGAGGTATTGTGTTGTTTGTGGATGGTCAGTCCTATAAGAAAGCCCCATCAGATAACTTTCTATTAGAGGATACGGTTTCATGTCTAAATGTCCCTGCGGTTCCGCAAAAGATTTGGCTTCGTGCTGTGGTGCATATCATGATGGTGCAGCTGCCCCGACGGCGGTCGCTCTCATGCGGTCTCGCTACAGTGCTTTTGTATTGGGCCTGGGCCAGTACCTTCATGACACACTTGCTGAAGATCAGCGCAGTGATTTTGATGTTCAGGAATTCAATGAATCAAATGGCGACACCAAATGGATTGGGCTGGATATTCGCAAAACCTCTGAAGGTGGAGAGAACGATGAAACTGGTAGTGTGGAATTTGTTGCCCGCTACAAGATGCAAGCTGACACCGTAGCCCACCATGAGCTGGCCCAGTTCAAGCGTGAAGATGGTCGCTGGGTATTTGCCGATTGCGTGATGAACCCCAAGGAAGAGCAGCGCGTCGTGACCAAAGTCGGTCGAAACGAGCCCTGCCCCTGTGGTTCAGGCAAAAAATACAAAAAATGCTGCGGGGCTGGCGGCTGATTTAGGCGGGATTTATTGTTCTCTATTACTTGAATTATTGATATCGGATATGGGGGTGCCTGCCTGACTTACACCTTACCTATCAATCTATTTCATCTCCAGATTTTGGGCCGCTATACTTTACATATAAACAAACAATACCAAATACCCCGGTTATCGAGAATATCCAAACTGCTATCCAGTTTTCGACTCCAACGCAAAGATAGGCAAGACCAAAGCCGAGAAGGATAGTAGCCCAAGAAATTATGCCCAAAGGATCACGGAAGATAATCCATGTTTCAAGCAATTCACGGATGACAATCCATACTGATCTGAATAGAGCCCATATAACTTCAACAATAAATGACATTATTGCAGTAGCTATGGCTTCAATCATGCCCACCCCCAGAGCCAGAATGCTTTTTATAAATATACCAACTGAACATAGAAAAAATACCAACCGAACCAATTCCGCCAAATGTCCATGCGAGCATCCACTTTTCTTCACCTGCATGATAAAAAGCGGAGCCTAAAAAAATAAGACAAACAAAAAGAATGACTATATGGAATGGGGCCTTAAATGTGATCACTGATTCAATGATGCCCCATAATACATACCCAATAGTTTCAAGCATGAAATATCCAATCATTGTATCCAACCGCATTTTTTGACTGATCGGAAGTGTATGAGCCGCAATAGCATGATGCAAGCGGTGGTTGCGTGATAGGTACTATTCGGAAAAAATCAAAATGCTGCGGGGCCGCGACTTAAAGATTTCCTCATAGCGTCTGTTCACATTAGGTTGGCTCGAACAATGCAAGATCATTTTTTGCACAGACAGCCATATGTTCCAAAAGTGCCCGGACACGGGCGTTGTGGCGCATGTCTTCATGGATAACCAGCCAGAACTCCCCCGGGTCTTCTTCTTCGCTCTGGAGGGGGGAACAAATTAAATTGAGGTCGGGCCAGGTCTCCCCCACCATACACGGCAACATCGTCATGCCTGTGCCCAGTGAAGCCATCTGGGCATTGGAAATCAAGCTACTGGATTTACAGACGACATTCAGGTCCGGGATCTCTTTGCGGAGCCAATGTTCTGTTTCCTTCGCCAAAGGGTTTCCGCTCCAGACAATGAACGGCTCTTTGCTTAAAGTATCCGGGTTTTCAATTAATCCCAATCGATCTGAGAATGTTGCATTCCCATAGAATCCCCACTTGGATTGAGCAATCTTGCGTCCGATCATGGTTTCGTCTGTCGGGCGACGTGGGCGTATAGCAATATCGGCTTCTCTCTCAGCCAAATTCAAAACCCTGTTTTCGCTGATAATGTTGACAGTAAGACCGGGATGTTTCTCTCGAAAGGACTGTAGATGGCGCGTAACAAAACAGACAGCCATGGATTCAGTGGACGTAATGTTCAAGTCGCCAACCAGTAACTGGTCATGCCCCGTTACAATGCGGTCAGCCGAAAATGAGGCTTGTTCCATTATTTCAGCCGCACGGACAATCTCTTTGCCGGCTACGGTTGGCAAATACCCTTTGCGGGATCGATCAAACACCAGCGTTTGGATTGAGTGCTCAATTTTATCCAACCGCCGGAAGGCCGTTGAAACATTGACGTCCAAGCTTTCTACAGCCCCGGTCACCCCACCAGCGCGTGAAATGGCTAAAACATACCTGTAGTCTTCCCAGGAGAGCTTTCCAAGAGTTTGCATAAATGCGAATCCAATTCTTAAAAACACCTATAGATTTTCTATTTTGCAATTGTTTATAATAAATGCAATCAGAATATTAAGGGGTAAGACAATGAATTTGACCATATTAGGCGGAGGATTTGCGGGTGTCTGGGCAGCTATGAGCGCCGCAGCACAGCGAAACTATCTTGGCATCTCGCCACAGGACTTAACAATAAGCCTGATTAGTAACAATCCGGGTATTGTCATAAGGCCGCGCCTGTATGAGGGAGCGAATGCCGGTATGGTGGTGCCCCTTCAACCCTTGCTGGATGTCATCGATGTGCGATTTAGGGTCGGACATATAACTGATATTGATTTTAACACCCGTCAGGTTATTACGACAGAGCCTGACCAGCATGACGGCGCGACATATGATTGCCTGATTTTGGCAACCGGAAGTCAAATGCGCCCTCCCCCGGTTAAAGGTGCGGATCAATACGGATTCAATATTGATACCTTCGCAGAAACAAAGCGCTTTGATGATCATGTAAATGCGCAGATGGATAGTGTAGCCAGTGATCCGGCAACCACCACCATTGTGATTGTTGGTGCAAGCTTCACCGGAATTGAATTGGCAACCGAGTTACGCCGCCGTTTAGGTAGCAAACCAAGACTGATCTTGATGGATAACAAACCTGAAGTCGGAAAAGAACTGGGGGCTGGAATGAAGCCTGTTATTGAGAAAGCTCTTTCTGAGAATGCAATTGAGCTGCACCTTAATGCCACCCTGACATCTATGGATCATGAAAGCCTTACGTTGGAGTCCGGCAAAAGGATTCTAACAAAAACAGTTGTGTTTAACACAGGATTGGAAGCAAGCCCGCTTACCCGGTCGATTGACGCTCAAAGAGACACTACGGGGCGTGTTATCGTTGACCAGTATCTTCAAACGGCGAATTCCAAGTCTCTGTTTATTGCCGGAGATGTGGCACAGGCAATGACCGATGATACCCATGCCTCGTTGATGTCATGTCAGCATGCCCTTCGTCTGGGGCGGTTTGCCGGATACAATGCTGTTCAAAGTATGCTCGGGAAATCATTAAGCCCTTATCGACAGGAAGATTACACCACTTGTCTTGCTCTCGGCGCTTCCGGTGCGGCTTTCACCACAGGTTGGGATCGGCAATTGCAAGATTCAGGGGCTGTTGTCCAGGCTAGAAAGAGAGAGATTCTTGATAAATGGATTTATCCCCCCTCGCCGGATTTGGGTGCAGGGTCAATTTTCCAAGACTTTGCCTTGGAGCCTGAATACCGCATGGGCTAAGGATTTTTTATTTCTGATCACATGAATGGTTTATGCCGTCTGAGTATTCAACATCGATATAGTCACGAACATTAACCCCATCAAAACAGGCTATGTTGACGCCGTATTTTGTTGGATCGCTGCGCCTTTGGTGATGTGTATATATTCCGCAAATTGAACAAAAGTAGTGCTTGGCAGTTTTTGTTCCCCATTGATAAAGGGAGAGCTTATCCTGACCTTC
>JABJOR010000473.1 GCA_018664265.1 Rhodospirillales bacterium | reverse complement strand
TTATCGATGTAGCTGCGGTGGCGGAACATGTGCTTCATGGCTTCCTGCCCACGATTGCGCACGTAGAGATCACCCAGATCATGCAGGAACGCCGTTGCCGAAGATGGCACCGCGCCTAAATCCTTGATGCGTTTAAGTTGGGCATCAGGAACGCAGCAACAATGTTCAATGCGGGATCGGTGATCTTCACGCGGGTGGGCTTTTTGGGCGGCTTCGATCATGTCGAGAGCAAAATCTACGCCGCGATCACCCAGACCCTCTATGCAAACGGTCAATCCAGCTTTATGGGCTGCAACGACACGTTGCTCCAGCCAGTCCCGGTCAAACAATTGCATGCCTGTATTGGGTACAGGCTCGCCCACATCGGGGGTGCCTTGGTAGGGTTCGTAAAATGCTGCCGTGCGTCCGCCAACGCTGGCGTCGGCAATCCATTCAACACCAACAATACGCAACCAGTTATCACCGAAGCCACTTTGCATTCCAGCTGTGATCAGTGATTGCACCATACCGTCTTCATCACCGTTGGCGATGATCCCGACGCGCATGTTTAACGCGCCGCGCTTGTACAGGTTTTGATAGGCCTTGAGCACGCCGGGGCGGGTTACTGAATTATGGACACTGGTTACGCCGTGGCTGAGGTAATCTTCGAACACTGTGGGCAGCCCACGTTCATAATCAGATATGGTAGCCGCATGCCGGAAAATATCGCGAAAGACGAAGTAGGCAGCTTCACGACAAACCCCTGTTAGCTTTCCTGTGTCCGGGTCGCGATCGAACTGGCCGTGTTCCGGGTCAGGGGTGTCTTCAGTAATCCCTGCGATTTCAAGGGCGCGGGAGTTAACGATACAGACATGCCCATCCATGCGAAACAGGATTGCCGGGCGTCCTGCTGCAGTGGCGTCTAGTTGTGCGCGTGTTGGATAACCGTTAAGGCGGGCATTGTTATATCCACACCCCATGAACCAGTCATCGGGGCCAGCGGTCTCAACATGGCGTTCAATGGCTTTCAGCACATCATCAATGGACTTAAAGTCAGGATAAACAACATTGAGCTTATCCAGATCAAGGGCCGTCCCGTCCGGGTGACAGTGACTGTCGATGATGCCGGGAATTGCCGTGGCACCGCCCAGATCAATCATTTGCGTCTGGCCTCCGGTATAAGGGGCCATATCGGCGTTGCTGCCAGTGGCGATAATGATTCCATCACGCACGGCGAGAGCTTCCACAATCGGGGTGGGCTTGCCGTCTGTCACACCGTCCATAGAGGCGATTTTTCCGTTTAATAAAACCAGATCAGCGTATAACATTTATTCCTCCCCAGGGCTGTAAATATATCCCATATTATACATGTTGGAACAGAGGACCATCCTTTAATGTCCAGGACCATAACAACAAAGGGGTACGAGTGTGTCTACTGAAATAGATGTCATCATTATCGGCGCAGGGGCGGCTGGTTTGTCTGCCGCCAAAGAACTGATGAAACAGGGTTTGTCCTATACGGTTGTAGAAGGCTCCCACCGTATTGGTGGCCGTGCCTACAGTGAGGAAATCGCCCCCGGCGTATGGTTTGATCTGGGTTGTAGTTACCTGCATCAGGGTGAGGTCAACCCGTTTGGCCCCATCGCGGACGAGCTTGGTGTGGTCATTGGCCGCGAACATGGTGATATCTTTGCTGAGGGCAAGTTGCTGTTTTATCACAACGGCGCGCAACTCAGTGATGCAGACCAGCAGGCCTGTATGCAATACGAGCAACAATGCTATGATGCAATATCCGCTTGTGTTAAACGGGGTGAAGATAGCTCCATAGCAGACCTGATAAATCTTGAAAGCCCCTATGCCCCACCGTTTATGAACGGCATGGCCGGATTGACGTCTGTTGATGTGGATCAGTGCTCTGTGGCTGACTTATCGGATTCTGGACATGGCTCCGATATCCCGGTTTTGAACGGATACGGCAATCTTGTCGCCAGATGGGCTGAAGGTATCCCTGTTTCACTCAATACCAAAGTTGAAAGCATTGACTGGTCTGGCAAGGGTGTCAGTGTTGAAACCAACAAAGGGACTATAAAAGCCAGGACGGTTTTAAGCACAGTTTCAAACGGTATTCTGGCGGCGAACCATATCCGGTTTAACCCCGGTCTGCCGGATTGGAAAATCGATGCAATCAATGGCCTGCCGACAGGCACCCTGAACAAAACATGCCTGCTTTTTGACAAAGATATTTTTGGCCCTGATGGTCGAGGGTTTTATCATAACTGGGCCGATGGTGGAGAAGGCTCCGGGATTGAAGCCAGTGTTATGGGGCAGAATCTAGCAATTGTCTTTACCGGAGGCCGTCATACGGTGTGGCTGGAAAAACAGGGCCAACAGGCCGGGCATGATTTTGCCGTAGATCAGGTCGCCGCTGTGTTTGGCAATGACATCCGTAAATCCGTTTCAAAATCCATCATAACGGCGTGGTCTACTGAGCCATGGACACTGGGTTCCTATTCCTGCGCCCTACCGGGCCAAGCCCACCAGCGCAAAGAACTCGCCCGCTCCATTGATGATCGTGTGTTCTTCGCAGGGGAGGCCACAATCAACCAGCATCAGGCAACCTGCCATGGGGCTTACTTGTCGGGGATACGAGCAGCACAGGAGATTAAGGCAACGTTGGGTTAAGAAAACTTTTGAACCACAGAGGGCTCAGAGGAAGATGAGAAGAGGAGGTTTATTTTGTTTTTCCAAATGCATATCCCATTGCACCTGCAATAATTGTGGCAGCTTCACCTGTAAGAGAGTTATTTAGGGCGAGAATTCCAGCAATGGGAATGGATATGCCTAAAACAGTATATCTTATGAACTGCCAGCCTATGCCCTTTGTATCGTTGGTTGTTGATCCGCGACGATTTAAATAGCCAAAAGTCAGTGCCATCGGTACTGCGAGTGCTAGTATTATAGAAATCCAAACTGTATAGGCTTCATTTTGCATGTGAATTAGCGTACAAGATTTCGAGTGATAGTTGAAGTCTTATCCTGTCTCTGTGGTTTATTCATCTTTCTTAAACATAAAAAAACGGCGGCTCCGAAATGGAATCGCCGTTTTTATTCTTTATTGCCTGTATTGGCTCAAGTCATCATTAACTGGCGTAGCACGTAGTGCAGGATACCGCCGTGGCGATAGTAATCCACTTCGTCCTCTGTATCGATACGGCATAGCACTTTGGTATCAACAGTAGAGCCATCGGCACGGGTGATCTTGAGATCAAGGCCCATGCGCGGCTTCAGTCCTGCGGCTTGGCCTGTGATGTCATAGGTTTCTGTGCCATCCAGTTTCAGGCTTTCACGGGTTTCACCATCTTTGAACTGTAATGGCAGAACGCCCATGCCGACCAGATTGGAGCGATGGATACGTTCGAAGCTTTCGACAATGACAGCCTTCACACCCAGCAGACGAGTACCCTTTGCGGCCCAATCGCGCGATGATCCAGTGCCATATTCTTTGCCACCGATAACCACCAATGGGGTGCCGGCTTCGGCGTAGGTCATGGCGGCGTCATAGACGGGCATGTCCTTGCCGGAAGGCATCAATTTGGTAACACCACCTTCGGTGCCGGGGGCCATTTGATTACGAATGCGGATGTTGGCGAATGTGCCGCGCATCATGATCTCGTGGTTACCACGGCGTGATCCGTAAGAGTTAAAGTCTTCCGGGCGAACCTGATATTTAAGCAGGTACTGACCAGCAGGACTTTCTTTCTGGATACCACCAGCAGGCGAGATATGATCGGTGGTAATGGAATCACCGAGCAACAGCAACGGGCGGGCACCGACGACGTCTTCAACTTCGCCGGGTTGTTCTGTCATGCCTTCAAAATATGGCGGGTTCTGGATGTAGGTAGAACTGCTATCCCAGCTAAAGGTGCGGCCATTAGCACCGGAAATGGCCTGCCATTCCTTGGGGCCTTCGTAAACGTTGCCATAACGAGATTCGAACATATCGGCACCCAGGCAATCCTGAACAGTTTGTGCGATTTCGGCGTTGCTTGGCCAGATATCGCGTAAGTAAACCGGGTTGCCATCGCTGTCTTTACCCAGTGGGTCATTCTCCAGATCACGGGTCAGGGAACCAGCCAATGCATAGGCAACAACCAATGGCGGGGAGGCCAGATAGTTGGCGCGGACGTGTGGGCTGATGCGACCTTCAAAGTTACGGTTGCCGGACAGCACAGCCGTTGCAACCAGATCACCTGTTTCAATGGCGTCGCTAATCGGCTTTTTAAGCGGGCCAGAGTTACCAATGCACGTGGCACAACCAAAGCCGACAATGTGGAAGCCCAGTGCATCCAGGGAGTCCTGTAAACCAGCTTTTTCAAGGTAGTCAGCAACAACTTGTGATCCCGGTGCCAGAGAGGTCTTGACCCAAGGCTTGGGCTGCAAGCCTTTTGCGGCAGCGTTGCGTGCCAGCAAGCCAGCGGCAACCAGAACCGACGGGTTCGAGGTATTGGTGCACGATGTAATGGACGCGATCACCACGTCGCCATCGCGCAGAGAATGGTCAGCGTCTTCCACGACCTGTTCACGTGGCGCGGAAATTCC
>JABJOR010000472.1 GCA_018664265.1 Rhodospirillales bacterium | reverse complement strand
GATTCTTTTGGGCTCCCTGCTGAGAATGCAGCCATCGAACACAATGTTCATCCGCGGGCGTGGACACGCGAGAATATCGCAACAATGCGGGATCAACTTAAATCCATGGGGCTGTCTTATGATTGGACCCGTGAGATATCTACCTGTGAACCCGAGTACTACAAACATGAACAACGTATGTTTTTAGAATTCCTTGAAGCTGGGCTGGTATATCGCAAGGAGTCTTGGGTCAACTGGGATCCTGTTGAGAATACCGTACTTGCAAACGAACAGGTCATTGATGGCAAAGGTTGGCGCTCTGGTGCACCGGTAGAGAAAAGAAATCTTTCTCAATGGTTTTTAAAAATTACTGCCTTTGCTGAAGAACTATTAGCTGATCTCAAATCACTTGAGCGCTGGCCCGATAAGGTCCGGATCATGCAGGAGAATTGGATTGGGCGATCTGAGGGTGCATTTGTTCAATTTGAAATAGATGGTCGTGCCGATTTCTTAGAAGTTTATACAACCCGCCCTGATACGCTCTTCGGTGCTTCATTTTGTGCTCTTTCTGCCAACCATCCAATCGCTCAAGAATTATCTCAAACCAATTCAGAATTGGCTGCATTTATCGCTGATTGCAACCGTATGGGTACCAGCGAAGCTGAAATGGAGAGGGCTGATAAAAAAGGTTTCGATACTGGCATTATTATCAGACATCCTTTTTTGCCGGATCTTGAGCTGCCTTTGTATGTCGCTAATTTTGTTTTGATGGATTATGGCACGGGCGCAATATTTGGCTGTCCGGCCCATGATCAAAGAGATTTGGACTTTGCCCGTAAATATGGGCTTCGGGTTGTTCCTGTTGTTTGCCCGCCTGATATTGATCTCATCGATTTCAATATTGACGATGAAGCTTATGTCGGTGATGGCGTTCTAGTAAATTCTGATTTTTTAGATGGTCTTGATGTTCCTACTGCCATCTTGACGATGATTGATCGGCTTGTTGAATTAGGCCAAGGTAAGAGAGCCATTAATTATCGTCTTCGTGATTGGGGCGTTTCTCGGCAGCGTTATTGGGGCTGTCCAATTCCAATCATTCATTGTGATAATTGTGGCGCTGTCCCAGTTCCGATTTCTGAATTACCTGTAGTGTTGCCTGAAGACGTTGATCTTAGCGCTTCCGGTAATCCTCTGGATCTGCACCCTGATTGGAAACACGCCTCTTGTCCAAATTGCCAAAAGCCGGCGCTTCGTGAAACGGATACCTTTGATACTTTTTTCGAATCTTCATGGTATTTCGCCCGCTTTTGCTCCCCCCATATGGATGATAAAGGTTTCTCCTCGCAAACTGCCGATCATTGGTTGCCTGTTGATCAGTATATTGGGGGCATTGAACACGCTGTCCTACATTTGTTGTACTCTCGTTTTTTCACCCGAGCACTCGAATCATGCGGATACCTCAACGTTAAAGAACCTTTTGCAGGTCTTTTGACGCAAGGTATGGTTTGCCATGCAACCTACCGAGACGAAGCCGGTAAATGGATTTTACCTGAAGACGTCAAACATTCAGATGATGGTGAAAATCTTTACGGTCTTGATGGCAGCACCATCGTAAAGGGCCGCTCAGTTAAAATGAGCAAGTCCAAAAAGAATGTCGTCGACCCTGAGCAAATTATTGCAACTTACGGAGCCGACACAGCGCGTTTATTTATGCTGTCTGACAGTCCGCCTGACCGTGACTTGGATTGGACAGAATCCGGTATTGATGGCGCCTGGCGCTACGTCAAAAGATTATGGCGACTCGCTGTTCTTATGGATAACCCCGATCAATCTAGAAGTAATAATGATGATGATTTGGGGCTTGAGGGATTGGTTCATCAAACAATTGATGGTGTAACCAATGATCTGGATAAATTTCATTTCAACAAAGCTGTTGCCCGTATTCGTGAACTTACGAATTTGCTAGAAAAACTACAGGAAGATTTATCGGAATCACAATTGCGTCGCGCCTTGCAGGTTGTTGTCGTTCTTATTAATCCTATGATGCCGCATCTAGCCGAGGAGATTTGGAGTATCCTTGGTGGCAATGACATGGCCACTAACCAGCCTTGGCCAACTGCTGATCCTCAGCATCTTATTTCTGACAACGTCACTGTTGCTGTACAGGTCAATGGTAAATTGCGCGGCACTTTAGAGGTGCCTAAAGATTGTGATCAGGAATTTGTTAAGCAGGAAGCTCTAAATATTGATAGTGTATCCGCGGCTATGAATGGCCAAATGCCCCGTAAAGTGATTGTTGTACCAAACAGGATCGTTAACGTTGTCGTATAAATTTTCAGCTGTTCTTTTAATAGGTCTTTTACTCAGTGGCTGTGGGTTTCGACCGCTATATGGCAATCACACTATTGGAACAGCAAGCAGTCATTTTTTGCATATTGAAATTAATTCCATTAAAGACCGGGACGGCCAACAGCTACGTAATGAGCTGATCCGGCGCCTGTACGGGGGCAACAAAAGATTAGCAACAACTTACCGGTTAAATACTAAACTCAATGAGAGCATTAGTTCTTTGGCTGTTCAAAAAAATGCCTTCGCCACTCGAGGCAATTTAATAAAATCAGCTGTTTTCTCTCTTATAAATACCGATACAGGAACAAAACAATTTTCAGGTACTAGCCGGGTTACTGTAAGTTATAATATTTTGAATTCTGAATTTGCGTCTTTGCTCTCGGAAAAAAATGCCCGCGAGCGTGCTGTTCGTGAATTAAGCGAAGATATTCGTGTTCGCCTAGGCGTTCACTTTGATAGAGTTGGTCGGTCAAAGGGTTAAACTTGGTCAAACTTTCGGGTCAGCAGGGCGAACGCTGGGTCCATCAACCAAACCCAGAT
This sequence comes from Rhodospirillales bacterium, assembly GCA_018664265.1. Classification (GTDB taxonomy): domain Bacteria; phylum Pseudomonadota; class Alphaproteobacteria; order Rhodospirillales; family Casp-alpha2; genus JABJOR01. The sequence continues at coordinate 688 of JABJOR010000472.1, read as the reverse complement.
CACTGGGCCGTTTTATTATATGGTCCAAACCGGGGTCTGGTTCGTGATCGCGCCAAAACCATTTCTTCACTCTTAACAGACGGTCACTTAGATGACCCTTTTTTAGTCGCCAATTTGGACGAGACTGCGGTTAAAGCCGATCCCGGCGTATTGGCCACAGAGGCTTTCTCTCAAGCCTTAACCGGTGGTGCTAAGATTGTTCGAGTTTCAGGGGCCACCGATAAAATCGTATCTGAGCTTGATGACATTTTAAAAAGCAACTCCAAATCAAACATGCTTATCGTTGAATCCACCGATCTTCCACCCCGATCGAAATTAAGATCTCTTTTCGAAAAATCTACAAATGCTGCTTCTATTGGTTGCTATGATGACGATAGTACAAATTTACGCGCCCTGGTTATTGACAAATTCAGGACTGAAAAAATTTCCTTTGATAACGAAGCCGTCGACGCATTACTTATCCGGCTTGGTAAAGACCGGCTCCTTAATTTATCTGAAATAGAAAAGGTCTGCTTGTTTGTCGGTTCTGGTGAAACAGTATCTGAAAATCAAGTCAGGCTAGCTATTGGGGGATCTGGTGGTGAGTCTATTGATGATATCGTATACTTGATCTTCGATGGCCAGAAAGTTTTCGCCGACCAGGCTCTGGCAGAAGGGCTGATTGAAGGATATGCCCCCGTACAAATTG
>JABJOR010000471.1 GCA_018664265.1 Rhodospirillales bacterium | reverse complement strand
GTATTCAGGCGCGGCCATTAAAGGCGCTGTGTCTGTTACCCCACCAGGGTGCAATGAGGGGAATTCAGATTGAGCCCAGCGTAAAACCTGTATGGCGGGACTATTCATGAGTATCTTGGCCATGGGGTGAGCCCACATTACCTGATCGACCATATCATTAGGGCGGTAAGCTGTATCAGCGATACCATCGCCATCAAGATCAAACGCGGCGTTGTCACTCCAATAATTACCCTGTCCTTCGTGGGACCAGTCAAGATGGCGGGTGCCGACATATTTGACCTGGGTTCGATTGGCAATAAAAGCGTTGCCAGTGATTTGGTTGCGCTCTGATCCAGCGGTGAAATGTACGCCGATATCACACCCTGTAAAGCGGTTCTTCTTAAAAAAATTCTTGTTTGAATTATAGATAAAAACACACTTGCCCTCGTTGTTTTCGATGACATTGCCTTCAAAAGTTGAAGCGTTCGTGTAATTTAATAAAATACCGTGGTCGCGGTCATTACGGGAATAATTGTTCTTGGCTGTAACGTTAGTTGAAAACATCAATGCATAGGCAACGTGATTATCTTGTGAATAGTTACCGCTGACTTCGCTGTCATCGGTATACATGTAATGGACAGCAATTCGGACGTTCTGGAATCGGTTGTTTCTAAAAATATTACGTTTGCTTGTGGTGGAAAAAATTCCGTCGCGGCCCTGACTGAAATCATTGTTTTCAACAATAGAGCCCGGCGTGTTCCACAAGCTGATACCGTTACCACGGGCATTTACATGGGCATGAGTTCTGCCAACGACTGTGTTGCCACGCATAATGGCATCATCCGGTCCCCAGAAATACACACCGAATAAGTTGTCTTCTATATGGTTGCCTTCAACAAGGGCGCGGTCGCCTTCCTTGTTGACAAAAATTCCGGCGTCCATTGTATCAAGGGCTGATCCTGACCCGCTGACGATCAAGTTGTGGATTGTAACATCCGGTGCGCCGACGGTAATCACGGAGCCTTCACCGTTTCCGATAACCTTTGCACCATCCTCACCAATAATGTTCAGCGTTTTGTCTATAAGGACTGAACCATCATAGGTGCCGGCAGAAAGTATAAGAGTATCACCGGGGCGGGCTTCCGCGATAGAAGCGCTAAGAATGCCCGACTCCGGTGAAAGAGTAAGCGTCGCCGCTGCGGCCTGTCCGGTAAAAAATCCCGAAAAGGCCACAAGTCCCACTGCCAGAGAAATTACCCCGGCAGCTTTAAACAGAACCTGATGACAGCGACAACGCATCACATATACTCTTTCGTTTTGCTGGAAGCTTACGCTTTTTCAACCAGCATACGACCGCGCATTTCCATGTGGAGTGCGTGGCAGAACCACTGGCAATAGAACCAGTGAACACCCGGCATGGAAGCCGTGAAGGTCACTGACGCGCTGGCCTGTGGTGGAACTTCAAAGGCAATACCATGGTTTGACAGGGTGAAGCCATGCGTTAGATCATCAAGGTCATCAATGTTGGTGATAACAACAGTAACTTCATCACCTTGCTTAACCGTGAATTCCTCAAGGCTGAAGTTTGGAGCCATTGAGTGCATATATACACGGACCTTGTTGCCATCACGGATTACGTGTTCCGCTTCTTCCAGATTAACGCCATCGGCTTTTGCCATGGCTCTGATATCGTTGAACTGTGGATCATTCAGGTTCCAGGTCTGAGAAGGATTCAGAAGGGAACGCTCAACAATCATGCAATCATGGGGTTCGGCAAAAGTCGGACCGTCATGAACGATCTTCATTTCATCACCGGAGATATCGATCAACTGCTCATTCTCAGGTTTTAGCGGTCCAACGTTAATGAACCGATCTTTTGAGAACTTGTTGAGCGAGATCAACCATTGACCATCGGCGTCTTTTGTTTCGCCCATGGATGTGTGGTTGTGACCTGGTTGATACTGAACGTCCAGTTTTTGAACGATTGGATCAACGTCTTCGCCAGCATAAGCACGAACAGCTTTGTCAATGTTCCATTTGCACATCTGTGAGTCCAGGAACAGGGTGGTATAGGCATTTCCACGACCATCAAATGCGGTATGGAGAGGGCCAAGACCCAGTTCAGGTTCTGCAACAATTGTGTCACGTGGTTTGATCTTGTCTTCGAATAAAGCAGGCACTTTAGCCATTTCGATAACAGAAACTGTTGGTGACAGTTTACCGTTGATCATCATGTACTTGCCGTCTGGAGAAGCGTTCACACCATGTGGGCTGTTCGGGATTGGAATGTAACGGGTGTATTTGGAACCCTTACGGCCATCAAGAACAGGCGTATCGCCTTCGATTGTGCGGAAATCACCAGCTTTAACACCAGCTTCAATGGCCGCAATATCAAACACAACAACGTGATCGGCTTCAGCAGAAGTCATATCTGCCAAGGTGGTGCCTTCTTCACTGTTGTAGCAACTTGCAATGGCGTATTTGCCCTGGTAATCGGCATCAACGTTATCAAGGTTACCAGATACGATGACCTGCCATTTGACTTCCATTGAATCGCCATCAATGCCAGAGAAAATAGCATGATATTTGGTCGGATCGTTCAGATCACGGCCATCATTTGGCAATGGAACGCGGTGCTCACCATTTGCAAAAACATAACCGGTGCGTGGGTACTTCTGCGGACGCAGACCATGCATATCGGCAGCATTTGGAACAGTAATAATTTTGTCCACTTTCATCATATCGCAACGGATACGGGCAACACGAGTGTTGGACTTATCGTTGACGAAGATGTAGCGACCATCATAAGCGCCATCGGTAAATGACATATGTGGATGGTGCGTATCACCGCACTGGTGAATGCCACCTTTATCAGCAAGGTAAGCTTTTTCAGCAACAGTCTGATTTTCCATCAGAATTTTGCGGCTTTCGTTGGTTTGTCCCCAACCGGTTGCGCTGCAACGGTTGAATACTGGAATACGCATTAATTCACGCATGGACGGCAGGCCCAGAACGCGAACTTCACCAGACTGACCACCACTCCAGATACCGTAGTAATCATCAAGATCACCAGGAGCAACTTCAGCTCTGTTTTTGGATGCAGCGCGAACTTCTTCTGGTGTGATTAAAGCACCTACACCAGCAGCAGCCCCCATTGCAGAAAGCGTGGCTACTTTTGCCGTCGTCCCGAACAATTCGCGACGCGAAACGCCTTTCTTCTCGGTTTCTTTCTCAGACATGTCTTTGGTTCCTTTCCTGTTAAGACATTCGATTGACCGGCATAACTTCACCGAGGTGAAGTAACTTAAAAGGGTGTGTGCGACCTTCGGTCATGTCGCCCCTTTTCTATTAAGGCTACGAATTTCCCATATCCGTTGCCATTAATGGCTTTGTCGACAATGCTTCGCGACGCTCTCGTTTCAGGCGCTTCTGAATAACGGGTGGGCAGCGATGATCGTCATAATACAGGGTCTGGCAATGCAGACACTGCATACATTCATTAGGATTAATCTTACCGTTGGGATGGATGGCTTCGACCATACATTCCGTTGCACAGCGATGGCAGGGTGAGCCACATTCTTTGTGGCGGCGTAGCCATTCGTTGATGCTGAGTTTCCCTGGAGCTGCCAGCGCACCACCCAGTGGGCAGATGTAACGGCAGAAGAATCGTTCGATAAACAATCCTGCAACAAGCAGCAGAACCGCATAAAGAACATAAGGCCAGGTCCGCATGAACTTCAGAATAATCGTTGTTTTGAAAGGCTCGATTTCGGCGAAGTGTTCTGCCATTTCAAATGAATATAACGACAACCCAAACAGGCCAAGGAAGATCATATACTTGAATGGCCATAGCCGTTCATGCAGCCCCCAAGGCAATTTAAGTTGCGGAACTTTAAAGAATTTGGCAGCACGGTTTAACAATTCCTGCAAGGCACCAAACGGACAAAGCCAACCGCAATAAACGCCCCGTCCCCAAAATAGCAATGATGCTGCAACGGCGGCCCATAAAATAAAGATCAGGGGCTCCATCAGGAAGAAGTCCCAGCTGAAGTCATGCATCAAGGAACTGATAAAAGTTAGTGCGTTGACCACTGATAACTGGGCATTCGTATAAAAGCCCAGAAAGGCTACGGTGAAGATCAGGAAGCCCAAACGGACACGGTCAGTCAGGACAGGGTGTTTGACCAACCAGTTCTGGAAGAAGAAAATCACGGTTAGCACACCAAGGGCGATTAGCAAAATGATGATTTCAGGAATTTTGCTTAACCAGATTTTTTGCCACAAAGGCGTTTCCATACTCGTCGCGGAGTTCTCGCCTGAGCTCTCTGTGCCAGTATCGGCCTGGCCCACGATTGTCTTTTCTAAATACTTGTCCAGCGGTTGGTAGCCAGCATCAAAGGTAATAAATTCT
>JABJOR010000470.1 GCA_018664265.1 Rhodospirillales bacterium | reverse complement strand
TCGGTGGCTGCGCCTATGCCTTCCTGGAAGTCCTCTGCAGGAACACCCATTTCAGCTGCAGCTGCCTGCCCGGCAGCCGTTGCGGCACTAAAAGCTTCTTGCGGTGTCGCACCACTCTCAAGAGTAGTGAAAAAAGCTGTATCGATTGCTTCACCTATCGGATCGCCTTCGGGAGGGGGCCCATCAGGACCAGTATTTTCTTCTGCCATTTTATCTAATCCCTTTATTTAATTAGAAGAAAAGAAACAAATCTCGTCAGAAAATCATCTGTAATTGCCTAAAAAACATATTACAGATTTAACGACAAAAATTATATATGAATGATGACAGCTTGGCGAATCATTTAAGACTCTTATATGGGCTCATCTTTAATTATCATGCTTAGAGTCCGTCCGAGAAGTTTATTTTTGAAAACATAGTCTTCTGACCATAAGGCGTATCGATGCCAGGAGAAGGAAGGCTCGAGCAGTTCTGGTGCGATTCTCAAAATCCTTGGCGAGGCGACGGCACCTCCCGAGCCAAGCGAAGGTCCTTTCCACAACCCATCTTCTGGGTATGATTTCAAAGCCAACCGCTGTATCAGATCGTTTAACGATTTCAGTTTCCAGATCAGGCATAGCTTTCTTTTGCGCCTGTTTGAAAATGGGACCCTGATACCCGCCATCGGCAAAGAGTTTTTTAAGAAACGGGAACTTGCCAAACAAGGTTCCCAAAACCAGAATACCGCCATCACGATCCTGAATATCTGCTGGATGTACAATAGCGTGAAGCAATAAACCTACCGTATCAACGAGGATGTGGCGCTTCTTGCCTTTGATTTTCTTACCAGCATCGTACCCGGAAGGATCAATGCAGGCCCCCCTTTTTCTGCGCCTTTCACGCTCTGACTATCAATAACACCTGCCGTTGGACTGGCCTCGCGCCCCATTGCCTCGCGGCATTTGATGTAGAGGGTATGGTGAATGCATTCCAGCGTCCCGTCATAATCCCATAAATCAAAATATTCAAACAAGGTGCTGCGCGGCGGTAGGTCCTTGGGGATTGCACGCCATTGGCACCCAGTGCTCAGGATATACATCAGGCCATTCACTACTTCGCGTATATCTACACTGCGCTTGCGGCCACCTCGTTTCGCTGGCGGGATCAATGGGCCAATACAAGCCCATTCATCATTTGTAAGGTCACTTGGGTAGCGAAGCTTGCTGCGATCATAGCTGCCTCTGTTTTCTGATGTCCACACCGTCTTATCCTCCATTGGGTAATAAGACACTTGAATCACATATGACTCTAATGATTCAAGAACTTTTCGGACGGACACTTAGGCTTGCTGTTTCCTGATTTTTGCCACGAATGCCATGCACGAAGTTACTTTTCTTCAAAATTTTTATTAAGAATAATGGATGTAGTTAATGAAGCCACTGTGTCCAGAGCTGAAACAGCATCCCGAACAATATTCAGGCGTTCAGTATTTTCAGCATGAACTTCAATAATCAGGTCAACCTCTCCTGACAATGAATAACAGCGTTTTACTTCAGGAAACCCTGCGGCCATGTCAATTACAGATAATGATGGTGTTGTAGTTAAGTGGGCCAGTAAAAATGCTTCGATACCATTCACGCTAGTATCCTTTAATTCAACCCGGTATCCGGTAATCGTGCCGCTTGTCTCCAACCGTTCAATGCGGTTGCGAACTGTGCTGCGTGCTAACCCTGTTTTTGCTGCAATACCTTTGATGGATTCCCTAGCATTGCCGCGTAAAACCTTAAGGATGGCCTGATCTGATTTATCCAGTTTTGACATGGCGACAGATTAAGTGCCGCCCGCCAAGAAAACAACAGATTGATCATAATGGCCGAAGATTTCGCCACTTTGATCCTGTATAACTTTGCCAATCCAAATATGTTGATGTAGGGGCTTTAATATGTGTGCATTGAATTTGAAGGAAGCTGTAATTGGTCTGAACGAGGCCGAGGAAATAGCCAGCCATTATTATGGTATTGAGGGGAAAGCCATGGCCCTTGAGGGAGAGCTGGACCTCAACTTCCGCATTACGGTGAACTCAGAAGAAGCTTACGTCTTGAAGGTTCATAACGCCTACGCTGATACAGCCAGCCTGGATGCTCAAAATGCCATGTTGATCCATTTGGCAAGCCAAGCTTCCGATCTGCCACTTCCAAGGTTGCTCAAAGATATTGAAGGGCAATACATGTCTGCCTTGATTGATGGGGAAGGGCAATTAAGGCAGGTGCGTCTACTAAGCTGGATGGATGGCAAGACCTGGAGCGCTGGCGAAATTGATTTTTACAGTTTGGGAAAATTTATGGGCAAGCTGGACCGTTCATTGGAAAGCTTTGATCACGCTGCGGCTCACCGTGAATTCCCATGGGAAATGAAAGGCGCCACTATCCACCTTGAAAGCCTTCATCTGGTGCAGCCTGATGATATCCGGAGCTACGTGACAGATATCCTGACAAAATTTAGTGACTGTGTTTCGGCAAAGCTGGATAGCTGCCGGATGCAGGTCATTCACAATGACGGCAATGATAACAACGTGCTTGTGAATGATGATGGTAGCATATCGGGCTTAATTGATTTTGGTGATTCAGTTTATTCTCCACTAATATGTGAACTAGGCGTGGCTGGCGGGTATGCCTTGATGCGGCAAGATGACCCCATAACAGCCGTGTTGCCTCTTGTGGCTGGGTATCATGAGGTTAACCCGCTGACGGCTACAGAATTGGAAATACTCTATGATCTGATGCGCCTTCGTCTAGCCATGAGCGTTTGTATGGCTGCGGTTCAGTCTGCTGCTGATCCTGAAAATGAATATTTACTGATTTCTCAAAGCGATATCCACGCCGCATTGCGCAAGTTGGCGGGCGAGAATGATCATATGGTTCACATGCGTTTTCGGGATGCCTGCGGCCTTGCTCCAAGTCCTTTGGCGTTCACAGTTACACGCTGGCTGGAAGAAAATGTTGATCAATTTGCACAAATTAGCCCCGTTGATCTGCGTAAAGATCCGAAATGGATAATTGATCTGGACCCAACCGGAGATGTGGTGCAGCAGTTAGGCGACATGAATGATGTAGCTGACTGGACAGACAAGTTGAATAAACTGACAAAGCAGGCGGGTGCTGAGGTAGGTATAGGCCGTTACCGTGAGGATCGCTCGGTTTACACATCTGACAATTTCAAGACGGATAATCCGGATGAACGTCGAACTGTGCATCTTGGGATCGATATATTCATGCCTGCTGGCACACAGATCTTCGCCCCTCTGGATGGTAAGGTTGCGGCATTCCATGATAATGCATCTGATCTGGATTATGGCCCGATCATCATTTTAGAACACAGCACTGATGATGGCACACCGTTCTGGACTAAATATGGTCATTTGAACCGGGTCTCTCTTGTAGGTCTGAGCATTGACAAGGAAATCAAAAAGGGTGAGGCGTTCGCCCGTATGGGACCATTCCCGGAAAACGGTAACTGGCCCCCTCATGTTCATTTTCAAATACTCACGCATATGATGGATATGGGCTGTGACATTCACGGGGTTGCGTCGATCAGCAGCCTCGATATTTGGGAAAGCATATCTCCTGACCCAAATTTGATTTTAGGGATGGCGGAGAATTGTAAGGGGGATGTCCAGCGCTCCAACGATTATCTTATTGCAAAACGCCAACGCCACCTTAGCCGAAATCTTAGTTTGTCCTATGAAGCACCGTTAAAAATCGTCAAGGGGCGAGGTCAGTATCTCTATGATGATCAGGGAAATGAGTGGCTGGATATGGTCAACAATGTTTGTCATGTGGGGCATTGTCACCCTCGCGTGGTAACGGCAGGCCAGCAGCAAATGGCGCAACTCAATACGAACACCCGTTATTTGCATGACAATGTTGTGGCGTATTCAAAACGTTTGCTCGCGACATTCCCTGATCCCTTAAGCGTTTGTTTCTTTGTAAATTCCGGCAGTGAGGCCAATGATCTGGCTCTGCGGCTTGCGCGGAACTATACAGGGGCGCGCGATATGCTGATCGTTGATCATGCCTATCATGGAAACCTAACCTCCTTGATTGATATCAGTCCTTACAAATTCAATGGACGTGGTGGCGAAGGCTGTCCGGAACAGACTCACATTTGTGAAATGCCTGATGGATATCGTGGCCGCTTCAAATACGATGATCCTGATCTTGCTACAAAGTATGCCGATGATGTCGGCAGGCATCTGGAAAAATTGAGTTCAGCAGGAAAACGCCCTGCCGGATTTATCGTTGAAT
>JABJOR010000469.1 GCA_018664265.1 Rhodospirillales bacterium | reverse complement strand
ATTCAAAATTTTAAAAGCCGACTTATCCCCAGTTTTTTCAGCTCTTTATAAAGAGGTTATACACTTTGCAAACCATGCACCTTCACCTTGTTTCTGATTCAACCGGAGAAACAGTCAGTCACGTGGCCCGTGCCTCGCTCGTACAATTTGGCGACATCCATATTGAAGAACACCTATGGTCTATGGTTCGCTCGGATCGCCAGGTCGAAGATATCTTAAAAGACATTGCCAAAAAACCCGGCTTTGTTCTTTACACCCTTGTGGATGCTCATATTCAAGATCCTTTGGTGCGCGGATGCAAGGACCTCAATATACCATGCGTGTCGGTACTTAATCCAATTGTTGAAAATTTGCGTCAGTATCTGGGACAGGAAGGCTCGCCCCGCCCCGGTGGACAGCACGTTCTGGACGCTGAATATTTTGACCGGATCGCTGCCATGGACTTTGTGCTCAGCCACGATGACGGCCAATCCGCGCAAACTCTGAATGAGGCCGATGTGATTTTAATCGGTGTCTCGCGCACTTCAAAAACCCCGACCTGTATTTATCTGGGTAACAGAGGCATTAAAGCCGCCAACGTGCCCCTTGTTCCTGGCGTGGGATTGCCGCCGGAACTTTTGGAAGTCGATAAACCGTTGATTGTCGGCATTACCAAGGACCCCCGGCGGTTGGTTGAAATCAGACGTCAACGATTAAAAATTCTCAATCAGGATGAAAATACCGATTATGTAAATCTTGATATGGTCTCGCAGGAAATCAATGATGCCCGGCGGCTTTTTTCCAAGTACGACTGGCCGGTGATTAATGTTTCGCGCAAATCTATTGAGGAAACCTCTGCCACGGTGATCCAGCTTTTAAACCGTCAAATGATGGAATAATGAAACACCCTTCGCCAATAATTCTGGCTTCACAAAGCGCCGCTCGCAAAGCCCTGCTTGGTGGAGCCGGACTGGTTTTCGAGACGTGCTCTGCTGATGTGGATGAAGGAGTTATTCGCGAAAAGCATCTCAGCCGTGGCGATACACCACAAAAGATTGCCGGTGTTCTTGCCGAGGCCAAGGCTTTGAAGGTTTCCGCTGAATACCCGGATGCTTATGTAATCGGGGCAGATCAAATTCTTGAGTTCAAAGGCAAAATTTTTGAAAAACCCGATAACTACGATACAGCACGAAATCATTTGAAGATTTTGCGCGGCCAGAACCATTTTCTTCACAGCGCGATAAGCGTTGTAAAAAATAACCAGGTCTTGTGGTCTTGCGTGGATCAGGCAAAAATGAGCATGCACGCTTTTAATGATGAATTTTTGGATGACTATTTAAAGAGCGCCGATCCAGAAATTTTAAAGTGTGTCGGGTGTTATCAACTGGAAGGTCTTGGCGCCCAATTATTTGAAAAAATTGATGGTGATTATTTTGTTATTTTGGGACTACCATTGCTGGCTTTGCTGGAATTTTTGCGTAAACTGCCGCCCGTACAATAAAAAAAATATACGAGGGATAAATGTCAATTTATAGCGGAAAAGCAAAGCTTGCGGGGGTTGTGGCCTGGCCGGTAGAGCATTCATTATCACCCAGACTACACACGTATTGGTTGGATCATTACGCCATTGATGGCGCTTACATTCCAATGCCCGTAGACCCCAAAAACCTTCAACAGGCTATGGAGGCTTTGCCCAAACTGGGTTTTTGCGGCCTGAACGTAACGGTTCCCCATAAAGAAAGCGTCATGAACCACCTTGATCATGTTGATGATCTGGCCCAGCGGATCGGGGCGGTCAATACAATCACGTTTGACAAAGAGGGCCAAAGCCACGGCACCAATACAGATGCCTTCGGGTTTATTGAAAATATTTTATATAGCCAGCCGGGTTGGGATTTTACCAAAGGCTCAGTGGTTGTGTTGGGTGCCGGTGGTGCTGCGCGCGCAATTTGTGTTGCTTTGCAGGATGCGGGCGTGCCTGAAATCAGATTGTTAAACCGGACCCGAGAACGCGCCGAGATATTAAGTGCGGATATTGGCGGCGCGATTTCGATCTTTGATTGGAAAGAGCGTAATAATTGCCTTTCCGGTGCAACCATGCTTGTCAATTCAACGACCCTCGGCATGCAAGGCCAAGCTCCTCTGGATATTGATCTCAGTGATCTGCCGCTTGAGGCTTGTGTTACTGATATTGTTTATGCGCCGCTTAAAACAGAACTTTTGGTACAGGCAACCAAACGAGAAAATCTGGTTGTTGATGGCATTGGTATGTTATTACATCAAGCTCGGCCCGGATTTAAGGCCTGGTTTGGTCGTGCCCCGGATGTGACAGCAAAATTGCGCAGCCATGTTCTGGAGGGACGAGAGTAGAAGTAGATACGAAATCAGAGGCCAGGATAGAAACAGGGATAGAAACAGGGGCATGTTAATTTTAGGCCTGACCGGCTCCATTGGAATGGGCAAGAGCGAAGCGGCAAAAAAATTTCGTGCGCACGGCGCACCCGTATTTGATTCTGATGGTGTTGTTCATGATCTTATGGCCCCGCACGGAGAGGCCTTTGCAGATATCCTTGCTCTATTTCCAGATGTTCTCAATCAAGGCGCTATCGATCGTCAAAAGCTAGGCCGTGCGGTTTTTGATGATGATGGTGCCTTACGGTCACTGGAAAGTATTCTGCATCCGCGGGTTCGTCGCAAACAGGAAATCTTTGTAAAAACCTGCATGAACAAAGGGGCCAGTATGGTCGTGCTGGATATTCCCCTGCTTTTCGAGACCCATGCCGAGACCCGCTGTGATGCTGTTGCTGTGGCCTCCGCACCAGGATTTCTGCAGGCTCAAAGGGTCCTTGCGCGCCCCGGCATGAGCCCAGAGAAATTCAAATCCATTCTTGCCAGACAGGTTCCGGATTATATTAAACGCAAGCGGGCTGATTTTGTGATTTCAACCGGGCTGGGGCATGGATATGCTTACAGACAAATCGCGGTGATTATTGAAACCCTGCGCACACGTCAGGGGTCGCAATGGCCGCCGGGCCAGCATGGCCACAAAAAATTTGATTTATATGGAAACCTGCATGCGTGAAATTGTACTTGATACGGAAACCACAGGGCTGGACCCGTCCACCGGTCATAAAGTCGTGGAAATTGGCTGTGTTGAGTTGATCAACCACATGCCGACAGACAATAATTATCATCAATACATCAACCCGGAGCGCGATATGCCCGAAGAAGCCTTTGCCGTGCATGGGCTTTCAGAAGAATTTTTGTCAGATCATCCGGTGTTTGCGGAAATTGCTCAAAGCTTCATTGATTACATTGGTGACGCACCATTGATCATTCACAATGCCAGCTTTGATATGGGTTTTTTAAATGCCGAGCTAACGGCTTTGCATTATGAACCCTTAAAAAAAGAACGGGCCGTTGATACTGTACCCATGGCACGGCGCAAATTTCCCGGTGCGCGGGTTAATCTGGACGCCCTGTGTCAACGCTTTGAAATAGATAACACCAACCGGACCCTGCACGGCGCCCTTCTCGATGCACGGCTTTTGTCAGATGTGTATCTGGAATTAATCGGCGGACGCCAGCCGGGCCTGGAACTTAAAAAAGAAGAAAAAGCGGCGGGCGCAACCGAGCAGGAACGCGCATACCGCGAACCCCGCCCTCATGCGGCCAGCCCTGAAGAGCTGGCGACCCATCAGGAATTTCTGAAACAGGTTAAAGAGCCACTTTGGGATAAATAGCTGTAATTAATTACAGCCTTGTAGTCTTAATTGATAACGGCCTCTTCGCCTTCAGTTGCATCACTTGCGCGTTCTTGTTCCTGTTCCAAACCCTGACGATACAGGGCAACAAAATCAATCGGACTCAGCATCATGGGCGGGAAGCCGCCATCACGGGTGGCATCGGCAATAATATTGCGGGCAAACGGGAACAACAGGCGCGGGCATTCAATGAGCAAGACAGCCTTTAAAGTGTCTTCCGGAACATGCAGGGTAAACAGTCCGCCATAGGCCAGCTCGCAGATAAAGGCTTTTTTATCGCCAACTTTGCATTCGGCATTGATGATTAGTAGAACTTCGAATTTGTTCTCTTCGAGCTTTCCGGCGCGTACATCCACATTAATGCGAATGTCCGGTGCCTCACTTTGCATGAGCGCAAAAATGCCGGGGGTTTCAGGTGCCTCAAATGACAAATCCTTGATGTATTGCGTATCGACGGTTACCGGCTGGACGGGTGCGTCTTGTGCGTCCTGCTCGGGTGTCGCTGCGGTTGTATCATCTGACATTTTTAGGCTCTCCTGTATGTGGCCGCTATACTGGCTTTAAGTTTGTTCCGGGATTATCGAGAATTATCGGGGATTATCATGGATCAAAGGTCTCAACAACAGGTATTTATTGTTGATCCGGTTTGTTATTTGGCGGGATTTGCTGGTTTTCAGGATTAATTTCGTCAAATTCACCATCGATAATGGGGCCGCCGGGTTGCCCTGGGTGCCCCGGTTGCCCTGAATTTGGAGAATGAAACCCGGCTGTTGTGCCGTGTACTCTGCCTGATCGGACCAGATATAGAAGAATGAACTCGGCCATGCCCTGACGTAATGGCGGAACCAATAATAAAAACCCGACACTGTCGGTGATAAAACCGGGCGTTAGAAGCAGGGCTCCGGCAAAGATCAGGCACAGGCCTTCAAACATTTCCTTTACCGGCATTTCGTTGTTTTGCAGGGACTGGAAAACACGGGAGATAACGCCGAGGCCCTGATAGCGCAGGAAAAAGCTCCCGATGATGGCGGTCAGGATAATAACACCGATTGTCGGCCAAAAACCGATTGCATCGCCGGCTTCAATAAAAACCGCGATTTCGGCAATTGGTACGCCGATCATAATTATAAGCAGAGCCAGTCCCATGATGTTGTGTGTATTGTCCTTTGTAGTGGTTGCGCTTATGTAAAGATAAGCTATTTTAGACTTTCTGTTTTGTTGCCTGAAACAGGGTCCTTATTAAAGAATACCATAATGGCTGGTCACAGTGTTTAACCTATGGTTTGGTAATGGTCCAGTAACAGGCTTTTGGAGTACGACTCAAAAATGGGTAACGGGTTTCAGTTTATTGATATTATCCTGTTTGGAATGGTTGCTGCATTCCTGATATTCAGATTGCGCAATTCCCTGGGTAAACGCGACGGGCATGAAGGCGGCTTTAAAGATCCTTTCAAGCCAAATCCTGAAAAGGACGATCTGGCAGATGATGTCGATCCGGACGATAAAGATAATGTGGTTCATTTGTCCGATCGCAAGCAGTCTGATGACGTTTCTGACGAAGCTTCAGATGAAAACTGGGATGTTCTGTCTGATAATGAAAATGAAGCCCCGTCGGATCACCCGTTCAAGGGTGGCGAAGCCATAGACGATGCACTGGCCGACGGCCTCATGCAAATTCAAATGGCCGATAACAGCTTTGATGCAGCGCAATTCGTCGAGGGCGCAAGCATGGCGTTCGAGATGATATTGAACGCTTATGCGGCGGGCGATACCCAAACTTTGAAAAATCTGCTCAGTTCTGAAGTATATGGTAACTTTTCGCAGGCTATAAAAGACCGTGAACAGGCTGGCGAGGTTCTCGAGGACACGCTGGTTGAAATTAAACGCGCGGATTATCTGGAAGCTTATGTTGAAGCCCGTCAAGCTTTTGTGACGGTGAAATTTGTAAGCGATCAGGTCAATGTGACCCGCGATGAAAACGGTGATGTGGTCGATGGCAATGCAAATGAGATTATTACAGTTACGGATATCTGGACGTTCTCTCGTGACACGCGTTCGCGTGATCCCAACTGGGCGCTGGTTGCAACCAGCAGCCTTGATTAAGGAATTTCTGCGACCGATCCGTTT
>JABJOR010000468.1 GCA_018664265.1 Rhodospirillales bacterium | reverse complement strand
CCGGTGTGGATATTATCCTTGGCCCTGAGATGCGCTCAACGGGTGAGGTTATGGGGCTCGATAAAGACTTCGCCAAAGCCTTTGCCAAATCACAATTCGGAGCTGGCATGAACTTGCCGAAAGAAGGGACTGTCTTTATTTCGGTTAAGAACAGGGATAAGGACGCCGTTGCCGAGATTGCCAAAAGCCTTTCTGAGTCCGGTTTTAAATTGATTGCTACGGCTGGAACCCAGAGCTATCTGGTTGAACAGGGCCTTGAAGTAACCCGCGTGAACAAGGTTCTGGAAGGTCGCCCACACTGTGTTGATGCGATTATCAATGGTGATGTGCAAATGGTGATTAACACAACAGAGGGTGCACAGGCTGTATCGGACAGCTTTTCCATCCGTCGTTCGACACTTACGCATAATGTATCTTATTACACGACAATAACGGCGGCGTCCGCTATGGCGACAGCAATTGCAACTCTTGCGAAAGAGCCTCTTGATGTTGCGCCGCTTCAGTCGTATTTTAATTAAATGTAAGTGATTAATCGGCGCCAGCCTTAAATGGTTGGTTGCCGTGTTTTTTTGTTGCTACGCTTTGAGTGACCTCGGCGAGCGTTATAAGGATTGAGTGCTATGGATAAGTATCCAATGACCCCAGAGGGTTTAGATCGTCTGGTTAAGGAATTAAAAAATCTCAAGAGCGTAGAGCGCCCGGCCGTGATCAATGCAATTGCTGTTGCCCGTGAACATGGCGATTTGAAAGAAAACGCAGAATATCACGCAGCTCGGGAAAAACAGGGTTTCATTGAAGCACGTATTTCAGAGTTGGAAGCCGTAACATCTTTTGTTGAGATCATTGACCCCTCCAGTTTCTCAGGTGACACTATACGCTTCGGTGCCAATGTGGTGGTCTATGATGAAGATGCGGATGATGAGGTGTCTTATCAAATCGTTGGCTCTCATGAAGCCGATATTGCGTTGAAGAGATTATCGATTACTGCACCCCTTGCCAAAGCGTTGCTTGGAAAAACAATTGGCGATGTTATTGAGGTTGTTACACCTGGCGGTAAGAAATCTTACGAAGTGTGCAGTGTCAACTTTGGTTGATTGTTAAGCTGTGCCTGTAATTGTCACTCTGTCACGGCCGCTATTTTTGGATTCATAAAGCGCTTCATCGGCTAACCTGATCATTTCTTCAAGGTTATCGACTGGATAATTTATGGCACCAAAGCTTGCTGTAATGCTGAAACTTTTGCCTTCAGCCTCGAAGGATAATTCTGAAATTCTTACGCGAATTTTATCCAGAAATTCTGGCAATTTATCAGCAGAGATATCGGGTGTGATGATAACAAATTCTTCGCCCCCCATGCGCGCAACCACATCCGTTGCCCGCAGGGCCGATGTCAGCGTTTCGCCAAGAGCTTTTAGAACAACGTCCCCTATATCATGGCCATAGGTGTCGTTAATGGATTTAAAATGATCAATATCCAGCATGGCTAAGGCTATATCGGTTTCTTTACGTTTTGCAGATGCCAGCAAAGGCGTTGCCTGATCAAAAAATAGGCGCCTGTTCCCAAGTCCTGTGAGGTAGTCATAAGATGCCAGCTTCTCTAATGCGAGAAGGTGTTCCATGTTGTCTATGTTTTGGGACACGCGGCACAATAGCTCTTCCGGGAAGAAAGGTTTGCTGAGGAAGTCATTGGCTCCGGTCTTGATGAATTTTGATGACAATTTGTTATTGCCTGACGCCGAAACACCAATAATGACCATTTTGTCTTTTGAATAATCTTTTCTGATTTCTCTGATCAGCTCGCAGCCATCCATGTTGGGCATGGAAAAATCTGTAATAATCAGCGAAATGGCATTACCGGTAGTTGTTTTAGAATCGTGAATGATTTTCAAAGCCTCCTCGCCATCACTGGCTTCAAGGACTCTGAATTGGTAGTTCGTCAGGAATTTGTGATAAAGCTTTCGAGAGGTTGATGAATCATCAACAACCAGAGCTGTAAGACTTCTGTTATTAATGATGCGTTTAACCAGGGATGTCAGGTAATCAACACTGGAAGGGTTATCTTTTAAGACATAATCGATAACATTTTTTGCGATGATGGTTTCTCGCATATCGTCATCAAGCAAAGAGGTGAAAACAATAGACGGTATTGCCTGGCTGTGAACATAGTCGACAATTTCGCCATTTGGAGCATCCGGCAAGTTGAGATCTAAAAGTGAGAGAACAATGTCGCGTCCGTGATTGGCTATATGGCTTTTTGCCTCGGCCATGGATTTGGCAACAATGACCGGTAGTCCCAATTTTTTATTGATGCTTGTTGATAGAATCTTCGAAAAGAAATTTGCATCTTCGACAATTAGAATTTTATCCATAACTAAACCTGTAATATTATTTGTGTAGAATAATATTACAGGTAAATATACAAGTTAGCCATTGCAATGTAATTCTGGTTTTAGAATTAACAAATCAACAGACTTTTATCTATAATTACAAAATTCTAGGTTTTATGGGGTTGCCCGGGCGTTTCAATTGCAGCACTGACTATGCCTAGTACCCATTCCAGAACATCGTCATCAATATCAGACAATAAACTGTATAGATGCTCATAGTGCTTTTTACGACTGGGCGTGGATTCTACCAGTATAGGAGATTCTGTTAGCAGAACAATTGGCTTGGAGTCGAAAACTATAGCCAGTTTATCTACGGTTGCAATAGAAGGCGCTGCTTGTCCGCGTTCTATTCGTCCAATCATATCCAGCGACATACCAATTGAATTCGCAAGTTTGGACTGGGTCCAACGTTTTTGTTTTCTTAAAGTGCGGACGTTTCGCCCAATTATTATTTCTAATTTATTCATTGTGTTCCCCTTTTTATGTCAGGTTCTGTTATTTTGTTCCTTTATAAGTTGCATTACATTCCCCCGAATCCATAAGATCGCGCTCTTATGCAGGTAATACATCTATAAAACTAGAGGTACCATAAAAATCTTGATGTGGCTATAAAAATGTTGAATTAAATTAAAGAATTTTAATCAAGTGTATCGATCAGGATTGGCACACCTGGGATGCTTTTTTCTGTGCGAATTGTTTCCAGTGTTGAAACCGTAATGACATTTTCGCTTGATGTGAGGCGCATGGTCAGATCATCTCTGTGTGCTTTATCACGCGCTACCAGTTTAATAAGAAAATCACCCCCACCACGGATCATATGGCATTCGCGAACTTCATCCCACTGGCTTACAGACTGCTCAAACGCTTGCAATACAGATTGTGCTTGGCTGGACAGGCCTACAAGGGCAAAAAACATTTCTGTGTAGCCAAGTTTAGCTGCATCGACACTGGTGTGGTATCCGTGAATATAGCCTTCTTGCTCCAGGGCTCGAACTCTGCGTAGGCACGGTGGGGCGGATATATCAGCACGGCTCGCCAAGTCAACATTTGTAATGCGCCCGTTGTCTTGCAGGTTTTTAAGAATAACCAGGTCGATTCGGTCAAGTTTGTGTCGCTGCATAGTGCGAAATTCCATAATTTGAAATGTTAAGCTCGTGTGGGAGTTGATTTGCGTAATTATATTACAAAATAGACAGACGCTTTCCAAGGGGCGATATAGGTTTGAGCAGAACTTTACGAGAAAACAAAGAGGATTGCCATTTGAAGGGGCTGCTCGCCTTGCAGGCATGATTATTGCGCCTTATGCTGTGCCTGACTGATTGATAAGCTAATTTATAAGGACGAAATGGATTATGGCGGAAAACCTGCACAGCAAGGTGTTGATTATCGGCTCCGGTGCAGCCGGATATACGGCTGCAATATATTCAGCCCGGGCAAATTTGTCTCCACGCTTGATTAGGGGCATGCAGCCTGGTGGACAGATGACCATTACTACGGACGTTGAAAATTATCCAGGTTTTGCAGGACCTATTCAAGGGCCGTGGTTGATGGAACAAATGCAGGCTCAGGCTAATGCTGTTGGCGCTGAAATGATTGAAGATACTATCATGAGCGTAGATTTTTCAAAACGCCCGTTTGAAGCTGTTGGCGATAGTGGAACAGTTTATACGGGTGATGTGGCAATTATAGCAACCGGAGCAACAGCGCGTTGGCTTGGACTTGAAAGTGAACAGAAATTTCAGGGCTTTGGCGTATCTGCGTGCGCAACCTGTGATGGTTTCTTTTATAAAGATAAACCAGTCTGTGTGATCGGTGGCGGAAATACGGCTGTTGAAGAAGCTCTGTACCTGACAAATTTTGCATCCAAAGTAACGCTGGTTCATCGCCGTGATGGATTACGTGCTGAAAAAATTATGCAGGACCGTTTATTCGCAAATGATAAAATTGACGTTGTTTGGGATAGTGTGCTGGATGAAGTCATTGGCCAGGATATGCCCCCCGGTGTAACGGGCGCAAATTTACGAAATGTAAAAACAGGCGTGATCAGTAAAATTGATGTTGATGGCGTGTTTGTTGCTATCGGGCATAAGCCCAATACGGAATTATTTTCTGGCCAGATTACACTTGATGAAGAAGGCTATATTGTAACTCAGCCTGGTAGCACGAAAACAAATATAACAGGGATCTTTGCAGCAGGTGACGTGCAAGACAAAATTTATCGTCAGGCGATTACCGCAGCAGGAACCGGTTGTATGAGTGCTCTTGAAGCCGAACGATACCTAGGGCATCTCGATGTAGCCACAGATCAAGCTGCGCAATAAATCTGTCTGAAATTATGAAGCAGAAGCATTATTATGGATTGGGACAAACTCAGAATTTTTCATAAAGTCGCCGAAGCGGGTAGCTTTACCCATGCTGGGGAATCCTTGAATCTGAGCCAGTCTGCTGTCAGCCGACAAGTCAGTGCATTGGAGGAAAGCCTTAAGGTTCCTTTATTTCACCGCCATGCACGCGGCCTTCACCTTACCGAGCAGGGAGATTTGCTCTACACCACAGTCCATGATGTGTTTGCAAAGCTGGCAATCGTTCAGGCCCAGATTAGTGAGAGTAAGGAAATTCCAAGTGGAAATCTGAAAGTAACAACGACCGTAGCTTTTGGCTCGGTTTGGCTAACATCCCGAATGAGCGAATTTATCTCGCTTTATCCAGAAATTGATATCTCTCTGGTTCTTGCTGATACCGAGCTTGATCTTTCCATGCGTGAAGCTGATATCGCTATTCGAATGGAGCCTCCAAAACAACAAGACCTGATACAGCGTAGCTTGATGAAAATCGGATACCATGTATATGCCTCTCCAGATTATCTGGCAAAATATGGCATGCCCAAGACCCCAAAGGATCTGGATGATCATAATCTTGTTGTCTATGGAGAAGATGCCAGACCCCCTGTTTCTAATTTGAATTGGCTATTGACTGTTGGTCGTCCGGAAAACAGTCCGCCACGAAAGCCTGTTTTGAAGGTGAACAGCATTTATGGAATTTTCAGGGCTGTTGAAAGCGGTGTTGGTATCGGGGCTGTGCCGGATTACATGAGTAAAGAAGTCGGAACGTTGGTTGAAGTCCTTCCGGAGATTCGTGGACCAAATTTGGATGTATATTTTGTGTATCCGGTAGAGCTTCGTGAATCAGCGCGTATCAAAGCATTCCGTGATTTCTTAATTCATCGCATGCAGTCGGATTTGCCAAAAAATAAGTAATCGTTATAAATTTCTGTAGTCAGTCTAGCTATGCGTTTCGTGCATGGCAGGATTGCATGATTTCTTCTTCTCATCTTTATTATCTCCAACTATATTCCTTTTCATCGATGTTGCATTGCAGCATCAACTTCCGCCCAGGCCCCTGCCTGGGTGTGGGAACTGCAAAGTTCCCTCGTCTCCCAGACGTGAAGCCTCCCTGTTTAAACTCGCCGGACCCTATTGTGGTCCGGTTTTTTTTTGGTTAATCGGTATCGAATTATTGAAGTTTTTAAATGATGCGGGTGCTAGAGCATTTCCGCTAACAACT
>JABJOR010000467.1 GCA_018664265.1 Rhodospirillales bacterium | reverse complement strand
ATCGTGGATGGAAAAATTAAAATGCTAGATATGGATTCCTTGCAAGCCCGGGTCAAAGAATTAACAGTAGTTTATGTTAATAAATTGCCAGAATACCAAGGCGTATTCAGTGCATTTGCTGATCGCATGATGTCAAACCCAGATCAGTCACTCATTGAAGAAATACTGCGTGATGCACATAAACTTGCTGGCTCTGCCGGGTCTTATGGCTTTATTGATTTGGGTAATGCTGCTGCAAACCTGGAAGCAGGGTGCCAGATACTTCTTGATACCGCTGATATTTCGGATGAGGGTGTTAACGATCTATCGATGACGTTGATAACATTAATTAATTTAATTGAATCAACGATAAACTCTGAAAAAAGTGACGCGCAGATAAGCCCTTAATCAGTATTAATCAGGGGAAGATATTGGCTGGCCTCACGAACTGTATTCACTGTTTTTACGATAAAATCTGAAGATTTCAGGTCATCTGCCTTTTCTTTTTCTTTTTCTGCTTCTTGAAAACGAGTGCTGACATGAATACCGCCACATAATCCGGCATTGATGCCTGCCTTCAGGTCATCTGCTTTATCACCCACAACCCATGACTTTGATAAATCGATTTTGAATATACTGGCTGCTTTTTCCAGCATACCAGGGTTTGGCTTACGATATGGATGATCGTCATGCTTGTAAGGGGAGATACCATCACTGTGATATGGGCAGGCCAACACCCCATCCCAGTATGCCTGTTCCTTATCAAGCTGATGCGCTATTTCATTTTGAACATCCGTCAATGTGTCCCAATTGAAGTAACCTCTGCCAACACCGGATTGATTGGTAATAACAACGACTGGAATACCCGCTTTATTTGCTTGGGAAATCATAGACGCAGCTCCGTCGTGAAGCTCAACGTCATCAACCTTGCTTAGGTAGTTGACGTCAACGTTGATGACACCATCCCGATCAAGAGATAATGCCGGTCTTGGACTTGTTATATCTTTAACTTTTTCTATGGATGTAGGATTCAGGCATATCCATACACCATTTTCATCAACCAAAGGAATCCCGCCTGCTGATTGTTGTTGTGTTTCATGGTGAGAATTTATCATACTGCACATCACATATAGTTTAGATAGTATCTAATACTCGTTTATGCACTATCATGAAAGACACATATATTAACCAAATGAATTTACCCCCGAATTTAATCTCTCAAAATATAGCTGTCCGATGGCTACTCTTGCTGCTGGGCTGGTTTATGATTGTGTTGGGTGTTATCGGAATCCTTGTGCCAGGAATGCCAACAACAGTATTCCTGATTGCTGCTGTTTGGGCATTTTCAAGAAGTTCAATGCGCTTTCAGCGCTGGCTATGGCTTCATCCAAAACTTGGGCCTCCTGTGCGCAATTGGTATAGCTATCGGGTTATTCCAATCAAGGCAAAAATCTTGGCTTTGGTTATGATGTCCATGAGCTTCGGGTTGATGGTTTATGTCTCTCGAGATGATATAATGATGCCATTATTATTGGGCTGTGTACTTGTTCCCGTTGGCTTTTATATATGTACACGCGCAAGTCATGCACCACTTGAAACCCCAACTTACGAAAACGGGGCCGAATAATCATCCGGCCCCGTTCAGTTTTAAATTTCACGTTTAAAGATCAAGCGCCAGTGAAAGCCTGAAGTCCTGTTTGAGCCCGACCCAGTATCAAGGCATGAACATCATTGGTGCCTTCATAGGTATTTACAGCTTCCAAATTCATCACATGACGGATGACATGGAATTCATCGTGTACGCCATTGCCACCATGCATATCTCGTGCAATTCGCGCAATTTCTATGGCTTTGGTACAAGAGTTACGCTTGATAATGGATATATTTTCAGGCGCACAACGTTTATCATCAAGCAATTGCGAGACGCGTAAACACCCCTGCAAACCAAGGCTTATATCCGTTTGCATATTAGCCAGTTTTAGTTGAATAAGCTGATTTGCTGCTAATGGACGACCAAATTGTTTGCGATCCAGAGTGTATTGACGTGCTGCATGCCAGCAAAATT
>JABJOR010000466.1 GCA_018664265.1 Rhodospirillales bacterium | reverse complement strand
GTTATTAGTATTTCGAATAACATATTTGTGAGGTCATGATGAATAGATTACCGGATCTGGATTACTTGCGGAGCCTTCTGTCGGTTGCAAGGCACGGCAGTATAAGTGGTGCGTCCGAAGAACTTCACAGATCACAGTCGACCATCAGCATTAGGATATCGCAACTTGAAAGTGCCTTAGGTCATAGCCTATTCCGGCGCCATGCCCGTGGTGTATCGCTGACCTCAGAGGGACAGATAGTCGTTAATTATGCCCATCGTATATTGGATCTGGAAACCGAGCTGTGTGATTCACTCGACATGGAGACTATGCCAGAATTAATCAGACTGGGTCTGGCTCCAGACTATGCGGTCAGTCGGTTGCCAAAGATATTACGGGAGTTTACCGAGTTTCGCCAAAAAATCCGGATGGAGGTGACCGTTGCCCCGAGTATCGAACTCAATGAACTTATGCAAAACAATGAAATCGACCTTGCTCTGGCTGCTGTGGAATTCATGTCACAGACTCCGCTCACATCTTGGACCGAACCCCTTCTTTGGGTCGCAAGCAGGGATTATGTTGTCGATCTTTCTCAACCTTTGCCGATTATTTGTCAGGGCCGCGAAGAACCCCGCAGAATGGAGCACCCTTGGGAGAAACGGATATTTGATAGATTATCAGAAGCCGGACTGGATTGGCGGATTGTCTATTCAACCACTACTGTTGAATCGAAAGCAGCTGCCGTGGAAGCTGGCCTCGGGGTCAGCAACCTGACAAGAAAATCCATGCGTCCAGCCATGCGGGTCTTGGGAGAGCTAGACGGACTACCGCCCCCACTCAGTGCAGAGTTTGGTTTCTTCACCCCCGATGAAACACCCAACTCTGCAATTACGGCGCTCATGCGTCGTTTGATGACAGCCCTTAACACTTAAAGATTTAAGCCTATTACTGGTTTGCGCCGAGCCGATCGGCAATCAGACTGATCTGCTCGAACATGATAATGGACGCGTTGATCGAAGTGATGTTATTTGGATTGTCCTTGGTTGGCATCAGGCAAACGACATCAGCCCCGATGACATTGAGACCTCGCAACCCTTGCAGAACACGCATTGCCTCAATCATCGTCATGCCAGGATAACCAGGTTCCAGATTGGAGACACCCGGCGCTACTGTTGTGTCTAACACATCCATGTCGAACGTAATATAGAGCGGTGTGTCACCTATGCGTTCACGTATTTCAGCCACGACGGCATCGGTGCCCATTTCATCAAACTCATCTTTATCAATGACCCGATAGCCCAACCTGTGGCTTTCGATTCCATCGTTCTCTGTATAGCCATGGCCACGCATGCCAATCTGAATAACCTTTTCCGGGTTCACCAAACCTTCATCACCCATAATCTTACCCCACGCACCGGCCCACTCATAATTGCCAAGGAAATGTTTAGCCCCGACGTCCTCAACACCATAGGAATCGTGATGAGCGTCAAAATGCAACACGGCAAGAGGTTCGTTTGTGGTTTTAGATTGTGGCCCTGCAAGAGCCCGCAAGATAGGGAGCGTAATGGAATGATCACCGCCAATGGAAACAGGACACACACCTGCCGTATCAATATCGTGATACCAAGCCTCAATATCTTTTATAGTCACGTCGTTATTCATGGCATGAGGTAATGATACATCCCCCACATCGCTGATGCGGCACGCGTCCCAAGGCGATATCTTGAATTCCTTATGAAATCGTCTGTATTCACCAGAAACATTCCGAACAGCGCGCGGCCCGAGATGCTGATCCCGTTCTGTGGTGCCGTTTCCGCTGGAATGTGGAACACCGATTAAAGCAATGTCAGTTTCAGACAGATCATCTTCCAAAGAACACCTAAAAAAGGTTGCCACACCCCACCAAGAAGTTTGGTTCAATTGACCTCCATCATTATTCTTTATCATACCTATCTCCTTAAGTTTCAATTTTTATAGAGATATTCTAATTCGTTGGTTTCAGCACAGATACCATCTCGTAGAGAACCTGTGCCGCTAGTAAGCTCGTTAGATCACGAACATCATAGGGTGGTGAGACTTCATTCAAGTCAAACCCGACAATATCCAACCCCTTGAGAGCCCGAATGCATTCCAGGGCTTCATCGCTAGTAGGACCGCCAACTTCAGGGCTACCTGTTGCTGGCGCGTACGTTGGGTCGACAAAATCAATATCAAAAGTGATATAAACCTTTTGATCTTTAAGCCGTTTGAACCGATCCATTAGAATATCCCGGAGGCCAGGGCCCATCATTTTTAAATCACGCGCGGTAATAACTTCGATGTTATTGTCTTTATGATAATCAAGCTCCTGATCATGAAAGACCTTACGGATACCAATTTGTATCAGTTTATCGCCATCGACCAATCCATCATCAACGGCATGGCGGATAATGCTGCCATGGTGGAACTTCTGACCATAACAATAATCGGCTGTATCAGTATGGGCGTCAAAATGAATAACGGATATTTTTCCGTGGACAGCATGAATAGCTTGTAATATGGGGTAAGCAATAAAGTGATCGCCACCGATCGATATCGGTACCATTCCCTGTTCAATTAAATCAGCGATACCGCACCTTATAGAATCATGGCTGTCTTCCAGAGACAACGGTGAGAGTATAATATCACCACAATCAACGATATTATGGAGCGCATACGGATTAACCCCAAGCTCTGCATTATACTCGTTCAAGCGCCAGCAATAGTCACGTATGGCACGTGGTCCAAAACGGCTTCCTGGTGTCCTGATCGTTCCGCCATCAAATGGCACACCGACAATTCCAACTGTTGGGTTCTTTACCTCCGAAATAAGAGGAGCCTTTAGAAAGGTTGGGATGCCTGTAAACCTTCGAATATCACCCGTAGAAACCCGTGTACCATCTCTATAAGATCCAATTGTAAAACGATCCTTCCCCTTGTCCTTGTTGGTTTGCTCATTATTGTCGAAAGTTGTCATTTGAAACACCTGTGTTCAGTCCATGGGTGATCTTCATTTACAGAAATTGCGATCTGTTAATCAAAGAATATCAATCGACTTAATATTCAACAAATTCAAAAATCCGAAAGATGTTATCGGCTTTATGAATAGATAGTTTTCAAATAATATAAATTTTCGCAATTGGCTATAAACGGCGGTTATTGGTAGCCTCTTTACAGGGCCTCTATTTAGGGGGTAAGCAGACTTATGAAGCAGCTAGATTTACCGCTTTTCTCACATACTGTGTCATTTTGCTCTCATTTTATGTGTCAATTCACACAGCATCTTCTGAAGTTTTAAAATTAATCCTGCGTTATGGACAAAAGCCATAAGGATTCCTGATCTGGTCCCTGTAAATTAAAATCACACAAAACTGCAAAACAGTGCTGACAGATGCATTCAGGTGTGGCATACCAGTTTTTGTTGGAAAATGGGCTACCAGATAAGCCACATGCCCCGATCCGTAGTGCTTTATTGGCATTGATTTGGAACATGTGGTATATCAGTGGCCTGAATTTATGTGAGCTTGTATTTGTATTCGAAAGTTTATTTATACAAAATCACCCTGCACCTTGAGTTAGAGCATTGAAATGACGATAAAAATCGCAATAGCCAATGATCATGGAGGCCTGGAACTGAAACAGTTCCTGAAAGCCGAGCTGATTGAAAATGGCTTCGAAGTGCTTGATTTAGGGTGCAATTCTACTGAGTCCGTTGCCTATCCGGATTATGGCTACGCCATTGCAAAAGCCATTAAAAACGGAGAAGCAGAGAAGGGCGTTGCCATTTGTGGCAGCGGTATCGGCATTTCGATGGCCGCAAACCGCGCTCCCCACATTCGCGCAGCCCTGATCCATGACGCACTCGGTGCGCGGCTTTGCCGTGAACACAACGACGCCAATGTTATCTGTTTTGGTGGACGTATGATCGGAGACGAACTGGCTCGTGATTGCCTCAGGGTATTCTTGGAAACGCGGTACGAGGGCGGCCGCCATGACCTGCGAGTTGGGAAACTCTCCACCCCTGATTTTTCTGATAACCAATAAACATTAGGAGCATGTGCTCAATGAATTCTTATGCCAACGACACCCTCGCACAGTTTTTCACGCAGAGTCTGGACCAGCGCGACCCCGATCTGCTGGGATCCATCGATCATGAAATGAGCCGTCAGCAAGACCAGATCGAGCTGATTGCCTCGGAAAACATTGTCTCACGCGCCGTTATGGAAGCCCAGGGCTCTATCATGACCAACAAGTATGCGGAAGGCTATCCAGGCCGTCGCTACTACGGTGGTTGTGAATATGTCGATGTGGCTGAATCTCTGGCTATCGAACGCGCCAAAAAGCTTTTCGATTGTGAATTCGTCAATGTTCAGCCCCATTCCGGTGCCCAGGCCAACGGCGCAGTCATGATGGCCCTGTTACAGCCCGGCGACACTATCATGGGTCTGTCTCTGGCTTCCGGTGGGCATTTAACCCATGGTGCACCACCAGCCCAGTCCGGTAAATGGTTTAACGCCGTTCAATACGGCTTGCGCAATGATGACGCGACCATCGATTTCGATGAAGTCGAAAGGCTGGCTGTTGAGAATAAACCGAAGATGATTATTGCAGGTGGCTCCGCTTATCCACGGACACTGGATTTCCCACGCTTTCGGGCAATTGCCGACAAGGTTGGCGCAATATTGTTTGTTGATATGGCTCACTTTGCCGGATTGGTTGCCGCTGGCATTCACCCAAGCCCGTTGCCGTACGCTGATGTGGTTACAACTACCACCCACAAGACCCTTCGTGGTCCTCGTGGCGGCATGATCCTCAGCAACAATCTTGATATCGGCAAGAAAATTAATTCCGCCGTATTCCCTGGCTTGCAGGGTGGACCGCTGAT
Organism: Rhodospirillales bacterium; assembly: GCA_018664265.1. Taxonomy (GTDB): domain Bacteria; phylum Pseudomonadota; class Alphaproteobacteria; order Rhodospirillales; family Casp-alpha2; genus JABJOR01. The sequence continues at coordinate 4,037 of JABJOR010000466.1, read as the reverse complement.
GCATGTTATTGCAGCCAAGGCTGTGGCCTTCGGTGAAGCTTTACGACCTGAATTCAAGGCATATTCACAGAGCGTTGTGGACAATGCCAATGTTCTGGCTGATACCCTGATTGAGCGTGGCCTGGACATTGTATCCGGTGGTACTGATACGCACCTGATGCTGGTCGATCTGCGTCCTAAAGGCCTCACCGGTAACATTACCGAAGAAAGCCTCGATCGTGCCAAGATGACCTGTAACAAAAACGGCATTCCAAACGATCCTGAAAAACCCATGGTCACTTCCGGTATCCGTCTTGGAACACCAGCAGGCACCACCCGTGGTTTCGGTGTCGAAGAATTCCGCAAGGTCGGTAATCTGATCGGTGACGTTCTGGACGGCTTGGCCGCCAACAAAGACGATAATTCAGCAGCTGAAGCAAAAGCCCAAGAGGGTGTAGCGGAACTGTGCAAGGCATTCCCGATCTACTAATTGGTTGGGAACAATAAATACCCGCCGATAGCATGGTTTAACCCGGCTGTCGGCGGGAACACTTAATATTTAAGGGGAGAAGTCTATGCGTTGTCCGTTTTGTGGTCATGATGATACCCAGGTCAAGGACTCACGCCCCACGGAAGAAAACGCGGCGATCCGTCGGCGTCGGTACTGTGATTCCTGTGGCTCGCGCTTTACCACGTTTGAACGTGTCCAGTTGCGTGAATTGTCTGTTGTCAAAGGCAACGGCGATAAGGTTCCGTTTGATCGCGACAAGCTCAGCAAATCCCTGCACATAGCCCTGCGCAAGCGTCCGGTAGACGAAGACCGGATTGAACGCATCGTGAATTCCATCCAGCGGCGTCTGGAAACTCTGGGCGAGAACGAAATCCCGACCAAGGTTGTCGGCGAAATGGTTATGGACTCTCTCAATGATCTTGATCAGGTCGCCTATGTGCGATTTGCGTCCGTTTATCGAAACTTCCGCGAGGCCGGAGACTTTGGCAAATTTATCGGACAACTCGGTGACGACGACTAGCCACCACGCTGAGGCCGACCTCCAGTTCATGGATGTGGCGCTGAGCCTTGCAAGGCGCGGAGTTGGCACAACCAGTCCCAATCCCTCTGTCGGATGTATTATTGTTCAAGAAGGTATCGTTATAGGTCGAGGCTGGACCCAGCCCGGCGGTAGGCCTCACGCTGAAACTATGGCCTTGGCACAAGCGGGGGTAAAATCAACAAAATCAACGATTTATGTAACACTGGAACCCTGTGCTCACCATGGCAAAACCCCACCCTGTGCAGAGGCTTTAATCCAGGCTGGTATCAAGCGCTGCGTCATAGCTATTCAAGATACCGATGAACGGGTAGCCGGGCAGGGTATAAAACTGCTGCAAGATGCTGGAATTGGGGTCAGCGTTGGGGTAAGGGCTGAAGTTGCTGGCGAAATAAACAGCGGATTTTTCAAACGCATATCAGAAGGCCGGCCACATTTCACTTTAAAGACTGCCACGTCTCTGGATGGCAAAATTGCCACCAAGGCAGGTGAAAGCAAATGGATCACTGGATCACAGGCTCGATCCATGGGGCACGCCCTGCGTGCAAGGCATGATGCTATTCTTACTGGCATGGGAACGGTGCGGGCAGATAACCCTGAATTGACCTGTAGATTGCCTGGAATGCAGGATTATAATCCAATTCGCATTATTTTAGACCCATTACAAAACGTTTCACGTGAAACAATTCTCATTCAAACGTCCAAGATATGCCCGGTTTGGATCATTACGGGTCCAGATGTTGATTCAGAGTATACCGAAACTCTGGAATCTCTCGGTGCCAGAGTTATTCACTGTGAAATAAATTCAGACGGCCGCATCAATTTAATCGCTCTGGCAAAAATGCTGGGCGACGAAGGATTGACCAGAGTTTTGGTCGAGGGCGGGGCTGAAATCTCTGCAAGTTTTCTGAAAGCCCGGTTGATTGATGAATTAATCTGGTTTAGAGCACCTTTTGTTATTGGCGGGGATGGTCTATCCGCTATTGCGGGTGTATCACTGGCGCGCTTGATTGATGCGAGCAGACTGAAACGCACTGACATTCTACATCTGGGCGAAGACGTTATGGAAAGATATTTGTTTAAAAAGCGGGAAGGGGAGCAGTAAGTGTTCACCGGAATTATAACCGATCTGGGTAGCGTAAAATCCATCACCGGAGACGGCGACAAGCGCTTTGAATTCAACACAGTGTATGACACGCTGGCTATTGATGATGGCGCGTCTATAGCCTGCTCCGGGACTTGTCTGACAGTCGTCGATAAAGGCCGGGACGGCAACCGGAGCTGGTTTGCTGCCATGGTGTCCAATGAAACCCTGACCTGCACCACCCTGAAAGACTGGCAAACTGGTACGGATGTCAATTTCGAGCGTGCCATGAAGGTTGGCGACGAGCTTGGCGGACATATAGTTTCTGGTCATGTGGATGGTGTCGGTGAGATTATTGATATCCAACCTGACGCAGATTCAAAAAGATACACCTTCCTCGTTCCTGATGATCTGGCCCCGCTGGTTGCCAGAAAAGGCTCCATTGCCATTGACGGCATATCACTTACCATCAATGAAGTTACAAAAAATACTTTTGGAATTAGTGTGATCCCCCATACACAGACAGTGACCACACTTGGAAAAAAACACATCGGCGATACAGTAAATCTGGAAGTCGACATGCTGGCGCGTTATGTTGCGCGTCTTCTGGATAAGGACTGAAATAGTGCCACAAGACGCTGATTACCTCTCAAGCATTGAAGAAATCATTGAAGATGCCCGTAACGGCAAGATGTTTATTCTTGTCGATGATGAAGATCGCGAGAATGAAGGTGATTTGATCATCCCGGCTCAGATGGCGACACCGGATGCAATCAATTTCATGGCCAAGTATGGTCGCGGTCTGATTTGCCTGCCGCTGACCTCCGAGCGGGTCAAGGAACTCAAACTGCCGCTTATGGCCCAGCATAATGATAGCCGTCATTATACCCCGTTTACGGTTTCGATAGAAGCCCGTGAGGGGGTTACCACTGGTATTTCGGCGTCTGATCGTTCGCACACAGTTGCGGTTGCCATCGACCCGACAAAACAAGCCAGTGACATTGTATCCCCTGGTCACATTTTTCCTTTGGAAGCCCGTCCCGGCGGCACCCTGGTACGCGCCGGGCATACTGAGGCAGCCGTGGATATTTCACGTCTGGCTGGTCTGAACCCATCCGGTGTTATCTGTGAAATCATGAACGAAGATGGCTCTATGGCCCGCCTTCCGGACCTGATCCCGTTTTCACAGCACCACGGTCTGAAAATCGCCACAATAGCCGATCTGATCGCGTACCGTCTGAAGAACGACAGCATTATCAAACGCACACTGGAAACCACACTGGATACGGAATTCGGCGGCGAATTCAAGATGTTCGTCTACATTAACGAGCTGGCATACGCCGAACATATTGCTTTGGTAAAAGGCGATATATCCGGTGATGATCCGGTTCTGGTCCGCATGCATGCCTTTAATATGATGGAAGATGTGCTTGGTGATAATGATGCTGGCAAGGCTTACCATCTGCATAAATCCATGAAAATGATCGGCGATGCGGATCGCGGCGTTGTCGTATTGATCCGCGAGCCACAACGCACAGGACTGTCAGATCAGGTTAGAACAAAGCTCGATCCACACCACCATCCTGTCGCAGAATTGCGCGATTACGGTGTCGGTGCACAGATCTTGTTAGACTTGGGTGTCAAGAGAATGACACTGATCACAAACTCCAAACCGAACGTAGTCGGTCTCGAAGGTTACGGATTGGAAATTGCTGGTCACCAGTTAATAGCTGACATTAAATAATACAGACAATACATTGTAAACAAAGGATATCACCATGTCAGATACGCGCCCAACTGTTTTAATCGTCGAAGCCCGCTTCTATGATGAAATTGCCGATCATCTCTGCGACAGCGTCATCACTGAACTTGATAAAGCTGGATATGATTGCGAGCGCATTGGTGTTCCCGGTGTTTTTGAAATC